>DASXFM010000020.1:0-15284 GCA_036489615.1 Verrucomicrobiia bacterium
TCGGTCGCCGATGGTTTGATGCAATTTACGATCACAGCGGTTCAAGGATTCAACGCGTGAAATCTCCTGGGAAAATCTTACAGGGCTTTCAATTTGCCGCTTCGCAGAGAGTTGGAATGGCCGACCGGCAGATGGACCTCACCTCTCCTTACCAGAAATCCACCAATCCAATCTCCCATCACTTGGCCGTCCATTTGTAGTCGTAGCTTGCCGGGGGTTCGTAAAAAAATGGGAAGCCATCCACGCCGCCCATTCCGTTCCAATACATTTTGACGTAACTGACATGGCCATCGACAAAGCCGCCCACGCCCTGAGCATCCGGACGCTGTTGTTGTGTTGGCGCCGTGTGCCAACTCTCGCCCAGGCCACCGCCGATTTCCCCATTGAGATCGGTTTTTGCCGTGTTATGCACGGTCGAAAACAATTGCCAGGCCATGCCATAATCGTTGTTTGTCCGTTCGACGCCATTGAAGCCGTAGCTTGAATTATAAGTCAGAGACAGCGTATAAAAGGCCGGATCTGACGGGCAGGTGAATAAAGCCTGATTGGTGAAAGAGCCCACGTTGGTCGAAGAAGCCTGGTTGGCGTAAGCCATAATGCTCAGCTTGTAGGAATAATACAGGCCATTGCTGCTATACGGAAATTCGTCTCCATGATCGTCGGCGTACATGTGGATGGCCACATTAATCTGTCGCACGTTGTTGGAGCATTGCGTGCGTTTGGCGGAAGACGTGGCGTTATTCAGGACAGGCAAGAGAATCGCGGCGAGAATGGCAATGATGGCAATGACCATCAACAGTTCGATCAAAGTAAAAGCACGCCGCAACGGACGCTTAAGCATTGCTATACTATACATTGTGCTTCAATGTAACTCGGAGCGCCTATAAAAAGCAAGCGGCGAGGAGGTTCGCTATGGAGGGGGCGTTTACGTGCCAGCGCGGGGCGAAAGCGGATCTATGAGCCGGCCCGGGCGAATTTTTCAAGAGCATCAAACAGCACGGGCGGATTTGGCAAATGGCCGGGTGCGCCCTTGCCGCCAACAAGACCGAAGCCTTCTCCGTAAGCGGGCCCGTTGACGACACAGAGGTCGGTGGAGCAGTCTGCGATCTGCCGATGCGCGGCGGCCAGGACATCGGCGCGGGTGCCATCGGCTTCGAATTTCCAGCCCACGATTTTCGTTTTCGGAAACCAGCCGCGCAGTTCAGCGATGATTTTGGGTGTGGGCAATAGTTCGACGAGCAGTTTACCCTGTCGCGAGGAGATTTTTTTTGCCTCCTTAATTTCTGAAAGTTTGCCGCCCCCATTCGGCTCAAAAATCCGCCCGAATGCAAAATCACTGACCGCCGCGGCGTGAAAAATGGCGTCCACTTTCTTCGTCGAAAGAGACTTCAATTTGTCCCGCAAATCGGCGGCTGTCGAAAACGTCTCGACGCGTTTGGCCTTGCGATAGCCTGAGTACACGGCGAGTTCGCCAATAAGCACGGTGACGGTGTGGCCGCGCGCGGCGAGATAGTTGCCCAGTTCAGTGCCGAGGCGGCCGGTGGAAAAATTGGTGAGACGGCGGACTTCATCCAGCGGCTCGTAGGTCGGCCCGGCAGTCACGACACAATTCATGAGACCACAATACAACAAACCGCTGGATTGTAAAAAAGCAAAGTGCGCCCTGGTTTTTCAGTCTTCCCATTTCCGCCCTCAAACGGCGCTGATTCGCCACGAGCTACTATCAGGGCGTTGCTAGTTTTCAAGGCCAAGGCCGCGCACTAAATTAAATTGAACCGTCCGATTTGTTTTAATTTGAAAGGTAAACAGCACCTTCGTGCTTTCCATTTGCATCTTCGCTCTTCCCTTTGGACTGCGGACACGGCCCCATTTAGCGCATTGTTGATAAATCCAATTGCCGCGGGTTGCATTCATAATTCCTAAAATTTTTTTAAAAGAAAGCGAGTTGGCTGAGAGCTTCTTGTTACAGTATAGGTTGAAGTATTTTGACGCCTCAGCCAATCCTCGCTTGCTTCCTTCTCTTTAGCGTTTCGGATGCCACCCGGTTTTTCGCAAATTTATTCCAGTGCACAGCTACGGAGAAAAGTTACTGTCATGCAAACTGCAAGAACGGGTTTTATAATCGGGTAAATTGCTGTCTGAAAATTCGTGTCTCCATTCATCGTTTTGGTAATCGTTCAAGATTCTGAGGCAAATAAGATTTCTCTCCTGCGGAACAAAATCAGCTAACCGGTTTACCCGTCATGCTTAAAGCCGGTTCAACGATTTTTGTGATGCAGCTTAATTTCTGACTCATGACGGAAATTCAATAAAAGCGATTTAAATGAATCCACCTTCTTCTCCCGGCAGGATCGATCCTGCGCTGTTTGCAGGCCAGCCCTATCCATTGGGCGCACTCTTAACCGAAGACGGCGTCAATTTTTCCTTGTTCTCGGCCAATGCGACCCGAGTGGATCTTTGTCTGTTCGATAAACCGGGCGACGCCACCCCAAGCCGGCAAATCCGCATCTACCACTGCATAAATCAAATCTGGCATATCTTCGTGCCGGGCCTTAAGGCGGGGCAATGCTACGGATATCGCGTCGATGGTCCTTTTGAACCATCCAAAGGTCATCGTTTCAATGCCGCAAAGTTGCTTTTAGACCCATACGCCAAAGCCATCAGCGGCGGTGTGAAATGGAACCCCGCAATGTTTTCTTATCGCCTGGGAGATCCGCTTCAGGATTTGTCTAAGGATGAAAATGACAACGCCGCCTACATGCCCAAGTCTGTGGTAGTCGACCCTTCATTCGATTGGAAAGGGGACCGTCCGCCCTATATCCCAATTTCTGAAACCGTGATCTATGAGGCGCACGTTAAAGGGTTTTCCAAACTTTGGGAAGTCCTCCCCGAAAATTTGCGCGGGACCTATTTGGGGTTGGGCAGCCCGGAAGCCATCAAATATTTTAAAGGACTTGGCATCACGGCGGTTGAATTGCTTCCGGTTCATCACCGGATGGATTCCCAACACTTGAACGACAAAGGTCTTTCGGATTATTGGGGCTACAACTCCATCGGTTTCTTTTCGCCTGATTGCCGTTTTGCCAGCGCCGGATGCCTTGGGCAACAAGTTGCGGAATTTAAGACGATGGTTCGGGACCTGCACGCGGCGGGCATTGAAGTGATCCTGGACGTGGTCTATAACCACACATCCGAAGGCAATCATCTGGGTCCCACGCTGAGTTTTCGAGGCCTCGACAACTCGGTTTACTATCGATTGACGGAAAAGGATTCCCGCTATTATATGGACTACACCGGCACGGGAAATACGCTGGCGGTATATTTGCCTAATCCGTTGCAGTTGGTCATGGACAGCTTGCGTTATTGGATTAAAGAAATGCACGTGGATGGATTCCGTTTTGACCTCGCGGCCGCGTTGGTTCGTGAATTGCATGATGTCAACCAACTCTCTTCCTTTTTCGACGTGATCCATCAGGACCCGGTGATCTCCCAGGTCAAGCTCATTGCCGAACCCTGGGATTTGGGACAGGACGGTTATTTGGTTGGAAAATTTCCGATCCTCTGGTCCGAGTGGAACGGCAAATATCGGGATACCGTTCGCCGGTTTTGGAAAGGTGACGAAGGGACGATCAGCGAGATGGCTCACCGGTTGAGCGGGAGCGCCGATCTTTACGAGTACACCGGCCGGACACCCTCCTCGAGCATCAATTTCATTACTTCCCACGACGGCTTCACGCTCGCCGACCTCGTGAGCTATCAGGACACCCACAATGAGGCGAACGGGGAAGATAATCGGGACGGCGACAAAAATAATAATAGCTGGAATTGCGGCGTCGAAGGCCCCACGGACAATCCGGAGATCAATGCGTTGCGACGACGCCAACAGCGCAACTTCCTGACGACCTTATTTCTTTCCCAGGGTGTTCCCATGCTCGCCGGCGGCGATGAGTATGGCCGCACGCAGGGTGGCAACAATAATGCGTATTGCCAGGACAACGAAATCAGCTGGCTGAACTGGAAGCGGGATGAACACGGCGACCGTTTGACCCGGTTCGTCTCCGGACTGACCGCATTCAGGAAGGCGCACCCGGTTTTCCGGAGACTGGATTTCTTTCGCGGCAAAGCCGTGCGCGGAAGCAAATTCAAAGATGTCATTTGGCTTAGTTCGGAAGGCAAAGCCATGACGGAGGCGGAATGGAATTCATGTCATCGTTGCATGGAAGTTTTTCTGAGCGGAAACCTGTTGGACGTGCAGGGCAAAATTATCCATGACGACTTTTTCCTCGTTTGCATCAATGCCCATCACGAACCAGTGACTTTTCTGACACCAGCCCTCGGTCCCCAGGCGAAATGGGAACGCCTTTTGGACACCGCCACGGAAGAGGGATTTCTGAGTGAGAAACGTGAGATATCAGAGAAACTCGAAGTTAGCGAACGGTCAATCACCGTTTTGCGGCTAAAGGATGCCGAGAAATTGGACCGTTCAATCTTTGGCGGACTTTGACAAGGGTTTTGACGGCTATTGGATAGTCAACAAACCGGCTCAGCGCCATTTTCAATCAGAATCCCTCCTGCCATCGGTCACCCCGTCGCGTGGTCAGAAAGAATTCGCGTCAACTCCCGCAATTAGGAGATAATGGACGCCGCATGAGCAAAATCGTCGGCATAGATCTCGGCACTACCAATTCACTCGTCGCCACAGTGGATTCGGGAATTCCGTTTGTCATTGCGGATGCCGACGGACGGCGTCTCACACCTTCGGTCGTCCATTTTCCATCCGCCGACGCGGAACCAACCGTCGGGCATGACGCCAACCGCGTCCGCGTCCTGAAGCCGGCGGAAACCGTTTACTCCATAAAGCGGTTTATCGGCCGGCGCGCGGTGGAGATTTCCCCCGACGAAATACCGGAAACCTATCGACTCAACCGCGAGGGCGGTCCGGTGATGGTTCCCATCCATGGGAAAACATTTTCCCCGGAAGAAATCTCGTCCGAAGTTTTGAAAAAATTGAAGCGCGATGCGGAGAACTATTTTGGTGAACCGGTGACGCGCGCGGTCATCACGGTGCCGGCGTATTTTAACGATTCGCAGCGGGCGGCGACGAAACGGGCGGGGGAACTGGCAGGTTTTGCCGTTGAACGAATATTGAATGAGCCGACGGCCGCCGCGCTCGCGTACGGCCTGGACAAGCTCAAGGAAAAATCCCGGATCGCCGTTTATGATTTGGGCGGCGGCACATTCGACCTGTCGATTCTCGAACTGAATGAAGGCGTATTCCAGGTGCTCTCCACAAACGGAAACACCCGGCTCGGCGGCGATGACCTGGACAAGCGAATTGTCCAGTTCCTGGCTGAAGAGATACATCGCGCCTCGGGCCTGCGTTGTTTTGAAGACCTCACCATTTTATCGCGCCTGCGTGAAGCGGCGGAAGCCGCCAAAATAAAATTGTCGGTCGAAACGGAAGTTGAAATCGCATTGCCATTCTTGAAGCCGGATTTTTCCTTTCATCACACGCTTAGCCGCGCCGAACTGGAAAACCTCACACGAGACATCATCGCCAGAACGCGGCCACACTGTGTGCGAGCGCTGGCGGACGCAAAAATTGAATCGTCCGCGCTGGACCAGGTCATCCTGGTGGGCGGCCAGACGCGGATGCCACTGGTGAGGCGCTTTGTGGCGGAACTGTTCGGTTGCGCGGAATTCGAGGAGACGCGCGGTACGCTCCGGCTGGGAACTGATTTTCATAAGGCCGGCGGCCCGCAATTAAATACGTCGCAAAATCCGGACGAGGCGGTGGCCCTGGGCGCGGCCATCCAGGCGGAGATATTGAGCGGCGGATTCAAGAACCTGCTGCTGCTGGACGTCACGCCGCTGTCATTGGGCATCGAAACTTTCGGCGGCCTGATGAATGTGTTGATCCCGCGCAATACGACCATTCCGGCCAAAGCCGGTGAAATGTTCACGACCGCCGTGGACAACCAGCGCTCCATGCTGATTCACGTTCTGCAGGGCGAGCGCGAACGGGCCAAAGACAATTGGAGTCTCGGCAAATTTACTATCGAATTCGAACCGGCGCCCCGCGGTGCGGCGCGTGTGGGCGTGCAATTTGAGATCGACGCCAATGGAATCCTCCACGCCCTGGCCCGCGACACTAAGACGGGCAAAGAACACATCGTCGAAATTAAATCGGCGGTGGACGTGGACGATTCGGCCGTGCAAAAAATGGTCGAAGAATCCGTGGCCCACGCGTTCGAAGACCTCGACGCGCGCCGCTGGATCGAAGCCAAACTCAAGGCTAATGACGCGGCAGGGGCGACCAAAAAAGCGCTTGCGGCCCATGCTGCTGAAATCGAAGAAGATTATCGCCGGCAAATCGAAGGGGCGGTAAGCGACGTCGAAAATGCGCTGACTGTGGAGGATGCTAAAGCCGGCCCGGAGGAATTGAAGCGGTTGCAGTCGGCCGTTGCCGCATTGGATGAAGTCACCAAGGCCCTCGCCGATTTTTTAATGGATAAGGCAATGGAGGCAATGTTGAAAAAGCGTGGAATCATTCAATGAAAGCCCGGCGGGAAAGTTTCCGCTAGATATTCTCAAATGCGCCGAACAACCAATAATCCCTACTTGCGGGAAGGACTTCTCAAGACTTTGATAACGTCCGTCAGTTTTGCATTGTCAGACAAGGCCCGCCATTCTCCTCTATGGTTCAGATAAGCGAGGCATCTAAACCCTTCGCACTGGACCCAAACCGGTTCTCCAACAGCAACCTCTTCCTTGTCCACCTTTCCTTGAGAGGTGTTCATAAATAAAGCTAAACCAAATTATCATTTTTCCAATAGCAAGCGGCAATTTTATTGAATTTTAAATAATTCCCGTTATCATTCGGCCATGCAAGGCACGTTGTCCGGGGGTTCAACGGTCGCCAACCGGCATTCTTACAGCCGGTTTTCCATTGCCATTGCGACGCTGTTATTGTTTTGCCTCTGTTCTGCCACATTCGGCAGTCAAATCATTCCCCGACATCTGCCGGGCGCGGCCCTGAAGTTACGTTCCATGGGACGCCTGCCATCCACAGAACGGCTGGATTTTATCATCGGACTGCCGTTGCGGAATCAAAGCGTGCTGACTAATCTCCTTGAGCAACTCTACGATCCATCCAATTCCCGCTTTCATCGTTACCTGACGCCCGCACAGTTTGCGCAGGAATTCGGACCATCCCAACAGGACTATCAAGCGGTCATCGCGTATGCGAAAGCCAATGGGTTGACCGTGACGCGGACGCACGCAAATCGCACGCTCGTGGATATCAATGCCTCCGTTGCAGACATCGAGCGCGTGTTTCATGTGACCCTGCGAACGTATCAGCATCCCACGGAAGGCCGGACATTTTTTGCTCCGGACCAGGACCCTTCCATCGATCTTGCCGTTCCCATTCTGAGCATCAAAGGCCTGGACAACTATTCGCTACCGCACCGCATGAGTCATCCCACCCCGCCTAAAGTCACGAAAAACCAACTGACTGGCACCGGGCCTTCCGGTTTTTACATTGGGAGCGACTATCGCCACGCTTATGCGCCCGGCGTTCTTCTGACTGGTACCGGCCAGTCGGTCGCGTTGTTCGAATTGGACGGCTATTACCCGGGGGACATTACAAATTACGAGGCCCTCGCCAACGAGCCGAATGTTCCCCTGACGAATGTCCTGATCGACGGATTTAGCGGCGTCCCGCCTGATGGCGACACCGGAAACGAAGAAGTGTCCCTGGACATTGAAATTGTCATTTCCATGGCGCCGGGCTTGTCCAAAGTACTGGTTTACGAAGGACCGACTTCCAGCGTCCAAAACTTCGATGACGTCCTCAATCAAATCTCGATCGACGACGCGGCTGAGCAAATCAGCAGTTCATGGGGATTTACGATTGACTCGACCACTGAACAAATTCTTCAGCAATACGCCCTGCAAGGGCAGTCCTTTTTTGAAGCGTGCGGCGATACAGGCGCTTATCCCAATGCGGTGGATACGCCAGCTGACGACCCGCTGGTCACGTGCGTGGGAGGAACGGTGCTAACGACGGTGACCAACAGCGAGGCGTGGTCATCTGAAACAACCTGGCCAAGCGGCAGCGGCGGCATCAGCACTGTTTACGCGATTCCATCCTGGCAGCAGGGGATCAACATGACGACGAACCAGGGTTCAGTTTATAGCCGGAATGTTCCGGATGTGGCGATGATTGCGGAAAATTGCTGGGCCGTGTCGGATGACGGAGAAGGTGAGATTGAGGGGGGTACCAGCATTGCAGCGCCCATGTGGGCCGGCTTCATCGCGCTGGCCAATGAGAAGGCCGCCGCGTCCGGCAAACCGTCGTTGGGTTTGCTGAATCCGGCGATTTACAGAATTGGCGACAATCCCACGAATTATGCCGCCTGCTTTCACGATATTACGACCGGCAACAATACTAATTCCAGCAGTCCAAACCGCTTTTTTGCCGTTCCCGGCTACGACCTGTGCACCGGCTGGGGCACGCCGGCTGGAAGCAATTTGATGAACGCCCTCGTGACGCTGGATGGCACGGTGACGCCGCCAGCTCTCTTTACCATTACCAGTATCGTACGGACCAATAACGGCAATATGGCTGTCACCTGGGTAACGACGGGCGGCACGACGAATTTTGTGCAATCCGCTCCTAAATTAACGGCGACTTTTACCAACCTCAGCCCCGCAATTATCGTCAGCGGCACCGGAGAAATCAGCACGAACTATCTCGACCTTCGGCGCGGAACCAACTCGCCGCAGTTTTACCGGATTAAAATATTCGTTCCGTCGCCGGCGGACGATGCCAGCCAGCCGGCTTATGCGGGCGGCTGGTTCTACGGAGACGATGGCGGTTCAGGCTTTGGCCCGTGGGTTTTTACGGGTATCGGTCCCATTAACAGCCAGTGGAACGGATATTATATCGGATCTTCGACAAATAACGGCGGCGGCCAAGGGCCTGGAATCGATGTCAACGGAGCTTCGTGGGGTATTTACGCCAATAACGGCAATTACGCCGCCGCCTACCGGCCGCTTGCCTACGGCCCGCTTCAAGTCGGACAATCGTTCTCCTTCAGCATGGACAACGGCTATATCGACAGCGGCTATTATGTCGGCTTCGTGCTGCGCAGCGGCGACGCCACCGACGGCCCCTTTGATTATACGACTGGATGGCGCTTTCAATTTGTATTTTTCGGCGGCGGTGACGATTACCAAATTTACGACAATTCCGGGCAGCAGGATTCGGGGATCTTCTTTACTGATACCGGATTGCGGTTTGTCTTCACGCTAACGGCGGCGGACACGTATTCGTTGCAAGTGATCAACAATAGCAGCGGCGCCAGCAACAACTTTACCGGCACGCTTAACGGCACGCCCGGAAGCCCGATCAACAGCATTGCTATTTTCAATTTCAGCGCCGGAACCAGCCCGGCCGGTGATTGCTTCTTCAATTCGTTCAAGATCACCGGCCCTTAATTAGGTTCCCCCCGATTTAAGAAAGTTTTTGAATTTATAGTGTTTTCACGGCACATTTCAGCGTGAAAAGTTTTTGGATTCTCACGGGTTGGCTGATCGCTCTGGCCGCGAGCGCTTCAGATTCCACTTTGATCTACCACAACGGTTGGACTGATTTCGATAAAAACGGGAAGATGGATGTCTATGAAGACCCGTCGCAACCAGTCAAAAAGCGTGTGAACGATTTGCTGCGGCGAATGACGCTGGATGAAAAAATCGGCCAACTTTGGCAGTCTGACACGCCCCCGGACGCGGACGTGACATTAGCCAAAAAAATTCGCGACGGCGGGGTTGGCTCGTTCATGGGCGGTTCGGTACAGATAGAAACACCCATAATGCGCAACCGACTCCAGCACATCGCGGTGGAACAAAGCCGGTTGGGGATTCCGCTGATTTTCGGGCACGATGCCATCCACGGTTTCCGCACGGTATTTCCAATTCCGCTGGCCATGGCGTGTTCCTGGGAGCCGGAATTATTTGAGCGCACACAAACGATTTCCGCGCGGGAATGCGCGGCTGCCGGCGTTGACTGGACATTTTCGCCCATGGTTGATTTGGCGCGCGACCCGCGCTGGGGACGAATCGCCGAGGGATTTGGCGAGGACCCATACCTGGGCTCGCTCTACGCCGCGGCAAACGTGGCCGGTTTCCAGGGCACAAACATGGCGGACACCAATCGGGTCGCCGCTTGCCTGAAACATTACGTCGGTTACGGCGCCACCGAAGGCGGACGCGATTACAACACGACGGAAATCTCCAAATTCACCCTGCGCAATTTCTATCTGCCCCAGTTCAGGGCGGGCATTGACGCCGGGGCGCTGACCATCATGAGCGCATTCAACGACCTGGACGGTATCCCTGCCAGCGCCAATCACTTCACACTCACGGATGTTTTACGAAACGAATGGAACTTTAAAGGCTTTGTCGTCAGCGATTACCAATCCGTGAGCGAATTAATCGACCATGGACTGGCGGCCGACGACGCCGAGGCAGCGCGATTTGCCCTGACGGCAGGCGTGGACATGGAGATGGTTTCAACGACCTACAAGGAAACCCTCGCGACGCAACTTAAGGAAAAGAAAATATCCATAGCGGTCATTGACGAAGCGGTCCGGCGCATCCTCACGGTCAAATTCACGAAAGGACTTTTTGAACGTCCCTACACCGATGAATCCCGGTACAAAACGGCTTATCTTCAGCCTGACGCCATCGCCCTGGCCCGCGAAGCCGCGGCGAAATCGTGCGTGCTGCTGAAGAATGACAACAACCTGTTGCCATTGTCGAAGGAAACGAAAACGATTGCGCTCATCGGCCCGCTCGGCACGGACGCTGAACAAATGGTCGGGCCATGGTACTCCCGCGCCCACAGCCAGGATGTCATTTCGCTCGCGACGGGCATTGAACAAAAGCTCCCGCCGGATTCGCAATTGCTCGTCGCCCGCGGCTGCTCGATCATCGAGACGGGCAGGACGCGGTTTCATGTCGGAAACTATGCGCAGGTAACCGAGCATCCCACCGAGAGCAACGAAATTGCCGGGGCGGTCGCAGAAGCTGAAAAAGCAGATGTCGTGATTATGGCATTGGGCGAACCATCCGATTGGAGCGGGGAAGATGGCAGCCGAAGCACGTTGGATTTGCCCGGTCATCAATTGGATTTGCTAAATGCCGTGGCTGCCACGGGCAAACCCGTCGTCGTTGTTCTTTTCAACGGACGTCCCCTTGCCTTGCCGGCCGTCTTCGATAAGGCAACGGCCGTTTTGGAAGCCTGGTATCCGGGGATCCAGGCGGGCAATGGACTCGCGGACCTGTTATTCGGTGACGCCGATCCTTCCGGACGATTGACAACCTCGTTTCCCTACAGCATCGGCCAGGTGCCGATGTACTATAACCACGCCAATACCGGGCGCCCCGGCTTTGGCCATTGGAAGGGCAACTACGTGGACGGCCCAAGCGTGCCCTTTTTGCCATTTGGCTATGGGCTGGCCTACACCACGTTTGAATATGGAAATGTCCATTTGGAGTCGGGTGTGTTAAAGGCCGGAGAAAAGCTCACGGTGAGCGCGCAGTTGAAAAATACCGGCACGCGCGCGGGGACTGAAGTGGCGCAGCTTTACATCCGCAGCCTGGCTTTTGCCGGCGGGGCGCGCCCGGTGCGCGAACTTAAAGGCTTTCAAAAAGTCCTTTTGCAACCAGGGGAAACGCGCGACGTGACTTTTACGTTGTCCCAGGATGAACTTGGTTTTTATGACGCGGACGGCCATTGGATCGTGCAACCGGGCGAGTATCAGGTCTGGATTTGTCCCAACAGCGCTTCAGGACAACCGGCGCAATTTCAGCTGGAATAAGCCTGACTTGAGCCGGGTCCAGCGCTGCTTTAATTTAAGCCACAAACCATGAGCGCGCGCTGGACACCTGAAAGCCATGTTCGTACTACCGGCAACGGAATGGCGATTGAGATTAAGTTGCACGGCGTCCTGGCGACCAGCCTGGCGGCAACCTTCGAAAACGGCGCGCTATGTATCCGCGGACAACACAAAGATTTTGGAAAGTTTGAAAGCAGGCACGAAATTCCGGCAAATCTAAATCCTGTCGAAGTGACAATAACCCTGAAAAACGACGTTTTACGCATTGAGGTTCCGACGGGAAAGCGGAAAAAAGAAATTACGCTCGGTCCGATACCCATCCAAATCAAGTTTTCCGGCATCTTTCCCAAACCTAATAAGACTGCCATCAAGCATTGGTGTTCAACCCCTCGCTCGATGATGATCTATTGCAACGGTTGTGGAAAACATTTTGACATCGTGGCCACCAAAGAGGCACGGGATTATCCCTGCCCACACTGCGGAAAAGTCCAGGTTTTTGACTTGGAAAGGTTAATCAACCAGGCCGTCGACCAAAGTTCGAAAATGCTCCGCAGAAAACGCGGCTCAAGGTAACGCAAATCTGCCTCATCTTCTTTTGGAACAAAAGGCGACGACACCAGAATCGCCGTCGGTGCAGTTGTGGGTGCGTAGTAATCGACCACCCGTTAAACAAATTTTCCCGGGTTCAAAATACCGTTTGGATCCAGCAGATGTTTCAATTCGCCATGCACATCGCGCACTTCTTTGGACACCGCTAGCGGCCACCAGCGTTTTTTGGCCAGGCCGATGCCGTGCTCACCGGTAATCGCGCCACCATGCGCCAGCACCCAGCGAAATAATTCATCCAGGGCGGCGTCGCTGCGTTCCTGCGCGCCGGGTTGGTTAAAATCCACCATGATATTCGTATGAATATTGCCGTCGCCGGCGTGGCCGAAACAAGCAAGCTGCAAACCGGACTGGCGTTGCAGGCGGGCGGCAAAGGCAAATAATTCCCTCAGCCTCCCGCGCGGCACCACGATGTCCTGGTTCAACTTGGTCAAGCCGGTGGCGCGGAGTGAGAATGAAAAATCCCGACGAACTTGCCAGACTTTTTCGCATTCCACGTCGCCCAGGCCGCGATCGGCAAATTCAGGTTTGAACCGTCGGACGATTTTTTCCACTTCAGGCAATTCGCCGCGCACGGATTTTTCCTGGCCGTCCAGTTCAACAATCAAATGAGCCTTGCAGACACCGAGCCGGCGGCTTTTAGTGTATTTGGCGGCAGCGGCAAGAGTGAACTGATCGGCCAACTCCAGCGCGCTCGGCAAAAATCCCGCGGCCAAAATGGCCTGCAACGCGCCTACGGCATTAGGCATTGAGCCAAATCCCGCCGCCAGCGTCGCCCGAAACGGCGGCACAGGAATCAATTTGAGCGTGGCCTCGGTAACGACCCCGAGCAAACCTTCCGAGCCCACGAAAAGCCGCACCAGATCGAAACCGGTCTTGTTTTTATGGGTGCGCCCGCCCAGGCGCAGAATACGGCCATCGGCCAATACCACTTCGAGACCCAGAACGTAGTCGCGGGTGACGCCATATTTCAAACAACGTGGGCCTCCGGCGTTGGTCGCGATGTTACCGCCGATGAAATTGTGTGCGCGGCTGGCCGGGTCCGGTGGATAGAAGAGATTTTTTCTTTCAACGGCATTCTGAAGTTTTTCCGTATTCACGCCGGGTTGAACGACGGCCACGAAATCCTTATCATTAATTTCCAGGATGCGGTTCATCCGCTCGAGCGAGAGCACGATACCGCCAGTCATCGGCACGGCGCCGCCCACGTAACCGTAGCCCGCGCCCCGGGCGGTGACGGCAACCTTATGGCGGCTTGCAAACGCAAGGATGCGCGAGACGGATTGGGTATCGCGCGGCAGGACTACCGCGTCCGGTTGATGCGCGGCGAACCATTTATCGCCGGAATATTCGGCCAGCCGGCGCGGGTCAGATATGATTTCGTTCGGGCGAAGGAGCTTTCGAAGCGGCCGAAGCCATGGTATCGAATGTTTCATTTAATTCTCGCTGGAAGAATATGGTACAATTCACATTCCGCAACCCGCAACCTGTTGCGGCGCAGCGTGACGGGTCCGGATCCGCCATTCACCCGTTGCCGATGGGCAACCTGTGGATAATTTTGAGTTGGCTTTGAACCCCGAATTTTGCTTTGCTGTATCTGTATTTATGAGAAATTTCCTGAGAATATTCCTTCCGACGGTCCTGATGGTGGCGATCACGGGCGGCCCGGCTTTCGGGCAGACCAAGATCGCCACGGTGGACTTAAAAAAACTGTTTGAAGGCTACTACAAAACCAAACTGGCCACGGCGCAGGTCCAGGAACACTTCGAAGAACTGGACAAGGAAATCGCCAAATATACGGCAGACTTAAAAAAAGGCGGCGACGATTACCAAACCATGCTGGAATCGGCGAACGATCAAGCCGTCTCCGGCGATGAACGGGATAAACGCCGGCAAGCCGCCCAGGACGAACTCAAGCAATTGGAGGATAAAAAGGCGGCGATCGACCAGTTTCAACGGCAGGCACAAATCACTATTTCCGACCAGCGCCAGCGCATGCGGGATAATATTCTGGAAGAAATCAAAAAGGCCGTCGCCGACAAAGCGAAAGCCGCCGGGGACACCATGGTTTTTGACACGGCCGCCCAAACGGCCAATGGAACGCCTGCCATACTTTTCGACGCGGGCGATAATGACCTGACGGATGATGTGCTCAAGGAACTGAACGCCACCGCGCCGCCCGATTTGCCGGATACATCTGCGCCGCCGGTGTATCTCTCCACCAATGCTCCGTCATTTGATATGCCGGGCAACGCCAGTCCTGCTCCAGCGACAACGCCGGGGATGTAAGAATTCGAGGCGGGAACGCTGTGACGTGGCATGACTTGTAGCTAGACGTTGGACAGCGTTCGTTCCGCCCGCTCTACACGGGCGGTGACGCCGTAGCGCGACGTCCGTACCACGCTTCCGCGCTATTCCGTCGAAAATTTATAGACGATGGTGTTCTTGTACACCTGCCCGGGTTTCAGCTCGATTGAGGGGAAGTCCGGGTGGTTCGGGGCATCCGGGAAATGCTGTGGCTCCATGCAGAAAGCATGGCGCCAGTTGTATTTTTGGCCGCCTTTGCCCGTGATGGTACCGTCCAGAAAATTTCCCGTGTAGAACTGCATTCCAGGCTGGGTCGTAAAAACTTCCATGCTGCGGCCGCTGATTTTGTCCGTTACGCGCGCCACGCAGGCAAGTTGGCCCACGGGTTTGTTAAACACCCAATTATGATCATAGCCGCCCGCTTTTTGGATTTGCTCGTCCTGGCTGTTGATCCGCGCGCCAATG
>DASXFM010000063.1:0-18834 GCA_036489615.1 Verrucomicrobiia bacterium
ACCTGATTTTTTCGCAACACGCCATTTCCGCCGTCGCTGCCGGCAAACTCAAGAGGAAATTGAATATTCCGGTAGTGATGAATTTTCCGGATTTGCTCACTGGATTCATGGAGACCTGGCCGGTCTGGATCGCGCCACGCCCGGTCATTCGCGCATTGGAACGTTATGAAATCTCGATGCCTGTTCGTTACGGGGTGGACGGCGCGCTGACCGTTTCCGACACGCTTGCCGACCTTTTCGCCGAACGTGGTTTTCCACGCGACAAAATCATGCCGATTTATTACGGCTACGACTCGGACAAATTCTCGTTCGTCGCCCGGACAGTGGACAAAACACGCCCGCCTGTCATTGTCATGCACGGTTCATTTGACGCCCACCACCTCGGCGCGATAGCGCTGAAAGCAATTCAATACGTGACCAAACAAAAGCCGGGGGTCATTTTTCGTTTCGTGGGCCGGCAGACGGGTTCGCTTCAGGCATTTTTGCGACGGGCTCAAGACGAAATTCCGGGATTCAAATTTCAAACGACGGGTTTCGTCTCTTACGACGACGTAGCTAGGCACCTGGCTGACGCGAACATCGGCATCGTGCCCTATGAAGAATCGGCCGGCACGCACTGCGCTTTTGTCGCGAAGGCCGTTGAATACGTCGCCTGCGGCCTGCCGTCGGTTTGCACACCGCTCAAGAGTATTCGACGCTATTTTCAGAACGAACCGATGATTCGCTTTTCTGAATTCAATGGCGAGGATTTCGGGCGCAAAATCCTTAGTTGGCTCGATGAACCACCATTAAATTGGCAGATTGACGCCTGCAACTCCGCCGCGCGCGTCCAAGCCGAATTGGACTGGCAGCCGTTATGTCGTAAAGCAGTCAACTTTGTCGAAGAGATTTACGCCCAAAGTTCCTATGAAAAAGACGGCTTGGGAAAAACTCATTAAAGCTTCCGCCGACCCCGCCCGCGTCCAACGTTTCTTAAAATCCATCGCGGCGACACGGGAACGGTCCTGGCTCACCCGCTGTTCAACCGAGTCGGCCCGTATTCTCACGACAGTCGTAGGCGGGTCCCAATTTCTCACCGAACTTCTCACCGCCGACCCCGGTTTGTTGGCCGCGCTCGATTTCGAGCAGTTGCGGTTTCCGCGACGGCCGGATGGACTCCGGCGCGAAGTGCAAAGCTTCCTGAATTCCAGGCTCGAAGCGCGAGACTATACCGGCGCCCTGGGCGAATTACGCCGGCTCAAACAACGCGAAAATCTTCGCATCGCCGCGCGAGACCTCGGACGATTGAGCGACGTGGTGGAAATCACGCAGGAACTCTCCGATCTTGCTGATATTTGCCTCGGGGCTGTATTGCGTGTCGTGTCAAAGCAATTGTCTGAAAAATTCGGGCAACCATTCCATCAGGATCCGCAGGGCCGGTGGCAAATGACTCCATTTTGCGTCTTTGGTCTGGGCAAACTCGGTGGACAAGAACTCAACTATAGCTCGGACGTGGACTTGCTCTTTCTCTACGGCGAAGAAGGAGACGTTTTTAAAGAAGCCCCGAAAACCGGAAAATCACAGCGCCCGGTGCTTTCGAACCATCAATTCTTTTGCAAAATTGCCGAAACATTCAGCGCCGAGGTTGCCCGGGCGTCGGCTGACGGTTTTTTATTCCGAGTTGACGCTCGCTTGCGGCCTGAAGGCGACGCCGGTCCCCTCGCCCGGTCGCTGGAAAGTTGCGAAAACTACTACGCGCAATGGGGCCAGACCTGGGAACGAATGATGTTAATCAAGGCCCGGGTTGTTGCCGGGGATGAAAGCCTCGCGTCGGAATTTTTGGAAATGATCCAGCCATTTCGGTTCCCGCGCTCCATCAGCCCGGAAATCCTGGGTGAGATTGCGGGCACCAAAGACCGAATAGAGCGCGAAGTCGTGCGCGCCGGTGAATTGGAGCGCAATGTCAAACTGGGCCGCGGCGGCATTCGTGAGATTGAATTCATTGTCCAATCTTTGCAGGTGCTGGATGCCGGCCATTTGCCGTTCCTCCAAATTTCGCAGACGCTGCCGTGCCTCAAAAAACTGGCGCAATACGATCTGCTCTCGCCAGCTGAAGTAAGCCAGCTTGACGCCGCCTATCGGTTTCTGCGCGACGTGGAGCATCGGTTGCAAATGGAAAACAATCGGCAGACTCACACCATTCCGGAAGACGACGGCGCACAACTTCGGCTCGCCCGGTTGATGGATTTCAAGACAGCGCCACAGTTTCAGTCCGCACTTCACGAGCACACCGGGAATGTTCGTCGAATTTATGAATCCCTGTTCAAGCACGAATCACAGGAGAATTTGGCGGCGCTTCCGGAATTTGCCGGAGCAGATGAGGAATGGAAGACCTTGCTGACCTCCCGCTCTTTTCGCGAACCGGAAAAGGCGTTTCAATTGTTCAAAGAATTTGCCGAAGGCCCGGGCTATCTTCACGTGTCACCGCGCACCACGGATCTGGCGCGCCAATTGATTCCCAGGTTTCTCGCCCTTTGCCCGCCGCAACCGGCCAGGGCAGATCCGCTTCCAGTCCTTTCCGACCCCGATCGTGTTGTAGCGCGCCTTGACAGTTTCGTGGGCGCATACGGTTCGCGCGCGACGTTGTTTGAGGTATGGAACAACAACCCAAAATATTTTGAATTGCTGTTGCTCTTATTTGATCGCTCGGAATTCCTGGCTCTCGCCGCGATTCACGCGCCCGACTTGATTGACGGGTTGGTCGCCGGCGGCCGGTTACAGCGCAAAAAAACCGCCGGTGAAATCCTGAAGGAATTGCGTTTTGGCCTGCACGATGATGACCAGTTTACCTGGCTCCGGCGTTATCATGAGACCGAACTCATGCGTCTGGGGCTCCGTGACATATCCGGTCAAGTGGATATCGAGCAAACGCCCGCCGAATTGTCCGCATTTGCCGACGCCTGCCTTCAATACGCCCTCGATGTGGTTCTGAAAAAAAATAAGATCAAATCACCGCCTCTGGCAATTATCGGCCTTGGCAAGTTGGGCGGCGGCGAAATCGCTTACGGCTCGGATCTGGACCTTTTCTTCGTGGCCGATTCCAACGAAAAAAAATTACCGACGCTGCAAAAACTCGCCGCAGAAGTGATGGATTTGCTCTCCCATCGCACAGACCGGGGAATTGTTTTCCGCACGGACGCCCGACTGCGCCCGGATGGAGAAAAAGGCGTGCTCGTCCCGCCCCTGGACACCTGTGAAAGCTATTATCAGAGCAGGGCTCAACTTTGGGAAATTCAGACGCTGACTCGCGCGCGGTTTGTCGCCGGGAACGCAGCCATCGGTGAAAAATTCCAGAAACTGGCACTCCGTTTGAGTAATTTCTCAGACCCGCGTCAGCGCCGCCGTTTTAAGAACTGGAAGGTTGAAATAGACCATATGCGCCTGAGGGTCGAAAAAGAGCGGACGCCCCGGGGCAAAGATGATTTAGCCATTAAGACCGGCAAAGGCGGGCTGATGGACTGTGAATTCATCGCGCAAACTCTGTGTATGGAAAATGGCTGGCATGAACCAAACACTCTGCGAGCACTCGAGCGCGCGCGCCAAAATAAAGCCCTCCCGGACGCAGACAAACTCATCGAAAATTATGTCCATCTCCGCCGGGTGGAAGCCATTCTCCGCCGCTGGAGCGACGAAGGCGAAGCGCTGCTTCCCGATGACGCTCCGGCGTTTTATCGTGTATCGGTCCGCTGCGGTTTTGATTCACCCGAAGCCTTTCGCGCCACGCTGGCAAAATGGCGCAAAGGTATTCGCGCGGTTTATTCAAAGGTATTCAGGTTAAAGTAATAGCCACATCTGGCAATGGGCGGCGCCGGAACCATAAATCCATACATCCACCAATCCATTAATCCATTTTACGCCGCTGCCGGCTCACTTCATACAAAAACACGGCCGCCGCCGCACCCACGTTGAGTGAATCCACTTTTTCAGGCATAGGTATGCAGATTGCCTCATCGCAGCATTTTAGAACAGACTCGGAAATCCCAGTCCCTTCACTTCCGAAGACAACACAACAATCCCCGGAAAAATCTGCGTCGTGCAAAACTTTTCCGCCACGCGGATGGGCTGCGATGCAACGAATACTGCGCTTGCGCAAGGTTTGGAGGGTTTCAGCCAGTGTTTTGTCGGCCCCCGGGTTCAAAGCCTTCCCAAGTTCGACAACGGGCAATTGAAAAATCGCACCCATTGAATTCCGTACCGCCCGGCGCAGAAACGGGCTGGTGCTGGTTTCGCCTACGAGCAGGGCCTGGACGTTGAACGCAGCGCAATTTCGCACGAGCGCACCCAGATTCTCTGAACTGGTCAGGCCATCCACCGCAGCCAAAAGGCGAGGCGCGGGAGCATCTTGCAAAATGGTCTCCAGCGCAGCCGGGGCAGGAATCTTCCCGACGGCCAGCACCCCTTGAAACATCGTAAAGCCCGTCAAGGTTTCAAGCCAGGCTTTCTCGGCGAGATAAACCGTGATGTTTTCCGGCCGGGCTTCCAGCAGCGGGCGAAAATCGTCCAACCAGCGTTCCCAGAAAACGGCAGAAACAACGGTGAAATGGCTTTCCAGCAATCGTCTGACGACTTTTTCCCCTTCGGCAACAAAAATGCCCTGTGTTTCGTGCTCGACGGGTCGCCGCATTGTGGCGTAAGGCTGCAATTCCGGAGCATCGAACGAAGAAATTTTTTCAATCCGTATCATGGGCCCGTTGAAGCGTTAAAACGTTGAAACGTTGAAACGGCCGACACCGCAACATCCAGCCCCGTCGTTGCCGGTGAAGTCGTTATGATCCTCATGCATGAACAACCAAAATTATGTTTAAAACTCACTTTCGTCACAGTCGCCGCCATTTCCAGGTCAACGCGCGCTCCGTTTGTTCCGTTAGCTTAAATTTTTCGGAAATCCGGAGCCCTTCAACCCAAAAAACGCCGCTTCTTGCCTCGGCCACAATCAATTGATGCCGTCTCGCGCGCGGTACCTTTGCATTCGTAAACAAGTCCTGCAATTTCACGGCTGCAGTCAAACCAATAGGCTGAAATCGGTCCCCTGCCCTCCAATGGCGAATTACGATCGCGGTTCCGACTTTGTCGGCATCAAAGAGTTCTGTGCCGGCAGTCGGCTTTTCCATGTGTCCGAAATATTTTGCCGATTTTCCAAAGCGCCATTTCATTTCTAACCCATCGAACACAAGTTGCCCTGGTTCAATCAGTTTCACAGCCTGGCTTTGGTCACGGAATGCCGGGGCTGGAAGCGGGCAGCGACTGACGCAACCTGCGGCATCGCGTGAAAGAGAAATTTTAGCACCCACCGCAACCGGCTTTGGCGGCGACTGCCGAATGGATTCGATAAGCTCAAAATCGGGGGCAATTCCCAGTTCGATAATTTGCAATTTTAAGACCTGCCTCTGAATCGCTTCGGGTAAATCTTCAAAATCCGTCTCGGTCAAAGATGGTCTGGGATAGATTTTCCCGGGTGCGGCACGCCAATATTCTCTCTGTCCGAGCCATCCGCGCGCCAGTTCCCCAGCGAGATTGGATTCAGCCCCGGCGATTTCCATAGACCGCAAAATCGTTCGGTTTAAGCCGGGCTGATAATTTTCCCGCAACAGCGGAAGCAATTCCCGGCGAATTCTGTTCCGCAAGAAATCGACCGAACGGTTCGTTGCGTCCTCGCGGTAACGAATTCCGCGTGCGTGCGCAAATTCTTCTACTGCGGCCTTCGATACGTCGATTAATGGCCGGACAAGGGAAATACCACGGTCTGACGGCGACGGCGAGCGCCATTGCATCCCTCCCAGACCGCTTCCGCCGGCCCCTCTCAAAAGTCGGAGAAAGAAAAGCTCCACCTGGTCATCCGAATGATGCGCCAGCGCGATGGCATTCATGCCGCGCTGACGGGCTGTTCGAGCCAGGAATTCATGCCGAAACCGGCGAGCGGCCATTTCGACGGACACTTTTTCCGTCACCGCAATTTGCTGAATATCCGCTGCCCCTACAAAAACCGGCAACTTCATTGCCGCGGCAGTTTTGCGGACGAATGCCTCGTCATTGTCGCTGGCAGTCCCGCGCAGGCGGTGATTGAAATGCGCCACGGCCAGTTTCCAGCGTCGTACGCCGGCCAACTCCTTAAGCGTGTGCAGCAAAACCATGGAATCCACTCCACCCGAAACGGCCACAAGAATTCTTTGCCCACGTGCCGGTAGTCGCAGCCCCGGCAACGGCGACGGGCCCGGTGAACCTTTGGGCGCGGGGCGCTTGCACATTTTAGCCTCGTAAGGACTGTCCTACCTGGTCCAGCGGCAGCAATTTCTCTTCGCGTGTTTTCAGATTGCGCAGCCGCCCGGTGGAGTCATTTTCAACCTTAACTGTGAAATTTGCCCTTAACTCCTGGGCGCGTTTAAACTGCTTGTCCGCTTTTGCCGGGGTGAGCGCATATTCAACACTGGCGCCGCTGGCACGAAGGTCGCTAACCAGCTTGAGTGATGGCGCGCGCACCGCTTCATCTTCGATCAAAACAAAAACGTCCACGGTGGGCTCGAAAACAGGCAGAAGTTTCCGTTCCGCAAGCAATTCGAGCAAAACAACATCTCCCATTCCGAACCCAAGGGCAGGCATGTCCACTTTTCCGCCGCTGATCAGTTTCACCAGATTATTATAACGGCCACCGCCAGCGATTGCCCGCGATAGCCCGTTCTGAGCAAACGCTTCGAAAACCACGCCGGTGTAATAGGCGAGCCCGCGAATAATGTGGTAATCCACTTTGACGAACTTCTGGAGTCCCCTGGCGGCAAGGTTTTGCAAAATGCTCTCCAACTCCGACGTGGGTTTTGCGGCTTCGATAAACCCGTGAACTTCCGCCAACGAAAATCCCAGCGCGGATAATTTCATTTCCGTTTCCTCTTTCGGCGCACGCTCCAGCTTATCGATGACTTGAAAAAATTCGTAGGCTCGGGCCGTATCCGCATCCCCTGCCTTGGCTTGAAAAAACTCCTGCCACGCGTTTCGGCTGCTCAGGCGAATGACAAAATCCTCTTCGGTCAATCCAAACGAGCGCAGCGTGTCAATGAGCAACGCGATCAACTCGGCGTCCGCCGCGGGGTCATTTTCTCCGAAAATGTCCGCGTTGAACTGAAAGTGTTCGCGTAAACGCCCTTTTTGCTGCCGTTCGTAGCGGTAAAGTTGCGGAATGGCGAACCATTTGATTGGCTTCTTGTATTGCCGTTCGTGCGCCGCAACCATGCGCGCGAGCGTAGGTGTCATTTCCGGTCGCAGTGCGATCTGCCGATTCCCCTTATCGGTGAAATTGTAAAGTTGTCCTACGATCTCATCACCGCTTTTAGTCGTGAACAATTCAAGCGGTTCAAGCGGGGGGCCGTCATACTCCTTGAAATGATACCGGCGGGCGGCGTCCCGCCATTTATCAAATATATATTGGCGCGCGGCGGTGCTCCAAACATCCGCGTGTGGCAGCGGTTCGGGGTAAAAATCGCGAAAACCGGGCAATCGTTCCATCGCCTGAAGCTAAACGATTGTGCTCAATGGTTGAAGCCCAAAAGCGGCTCGTGTCGCCAGAAAACCGGCGCAACGCTCTTGCCGCGGTGAAGCGAGACGAAGGCGGGTGACCGTATTGACTGTTTAAAGTTGCCTATGACTTGGCGGGCAGCTTCAAAACTTCCGACCGCATTTCTTTACCCGCCCGGAACTTAACCGTTGCGCGGGCCGGAATCGGTACGTTGTCTTTAGGCTGGTTCGGGTTGCGCCCGACGCGAGGTTTGCGGATTTTTACCTCGAAAACTCCGAAATTCCGCAACTCTACCTTGTTGTTTTTGGCCAGCGCCTCGGAAATATAATCGAGGGTTTTCTGCACCACATCAAATACCTGCTGTTGTCCCAGGTTCGTTTCTTCGCTGATTCGTGTCACCAGATGCCGTTTAGTAAGAGTCATATTGCTACGCTTTTCTTCGATTTGGTTTCTGATTTATATATGTTTAACGCCGGAAATCAAATACCCACCGCACGCCAAAGCGCAAAATAACGCCAAACAGAAACCGCGCCGAATAACGGATTCGCGTCCTTTTTTAGCAGGCAACCTCGCGACATTTGGTTCCTCATCATCTAATTTTTGATTCATTCTTCTTATACACAGAATACATCGAAGTACGCAACAGAAAATTTACCTTAATTTTTGCGCCGGTTGCTGTTGCGTCAGGCAATGCAGAGAGCCAAATCCCCAGACCAAATCCACCGCGTGAATTCCGGTAACCGGACGGTCTCGAAATAATTCTCCCAAAATGCCCAGAGCAACCCGGTCGTTTGGATCATTGAAAGTCGGAACGATGACCGTGGAATTGCAGATATAAAAGTTGGCGTAACTGGCCGGCAACCGCACTCCGTCAAAATAAAGCGGCGACGGCATCGGCAATTCCACGATCTCCGGCTTTGAACCGTCTTCCAGGCGCAAATCACCGATCCGCTCCCAATTTTCCTCCAGAGGACGGAAATTAATGTCGCGCTGATTTCTTTCACGAACAAGGACCACAGTTTTGGGATCCACAAAACGGCAGATATCGTCCACGTGGCCATGGGTGTCGTCGCCGGCCGGCCCCCCGGCCAGCCAGAAAATATTCTTAACTCCCAAATACTCTTTCAAAGCCGTTTCAATCCCCGCTTTGCCGAGGCCGGGGTTGCGCACCTGAATTTTCGGATGCAAATAACATTCCTCCGTAGAAATCAACGTGCCCTTTCCATTCAGCTCAATTCCACCTCCTTCGATTACGAACGGCGCGCCGGCATGTTCGGCATGGAAAAGTTTTTTCCGCAGGATTCGCGCGGCGGTTTCCGGAACTTTTGTATCTTTGCGCCAGTTATCATATTTGGCCCAGCCATTGAAATGAAAATGAACAATCGCTGTTTCCGCTTTTCCACCCGGCGCGGCGCGCCGGACGAAAATCGGGCCGGTGTCACGCGTCCAGCCGCGGTTCGTCGGATGCGTGACAAATTTTATTTTTTGCAGGCTCACGCCGACGCTCTTGAGAATTCGACGAGCCTGATTTTCATCCGCCGTGTTGCGAATGAGCAGATGGATTTTTTCGCCCGGCGCAATTTTTCGGATCATTTCACCATAAATCCAGGGAATGATTTCAAATTTTCCCGGCCAGTCGCCGGCATTGTGCGGCCAGCCCAGCCACGTGGCTTCATGAGGCTCCCATTCAGCGGGCATCGAAAATCCTGCGCGGGCGGGAGTGAAATCTGCGGTGATTATTCCGTTTAACATAAATCTCGCCGCAGAATAAAACGTTCGGACGGATTGTTCAATGGCGCAAGGCCGGGCAATCGAAAAAAATTTTCAGTTACCTTAACTTTCTACTTGGAAGATTAGTGAAGATGAGCGATAGTAAGATACGGCCAATGGTTGACATGAAGTGACTACGCCGTCTATCGAATGATTAACAGGCAAAAAATAGATAGTTTAATCGGTAGGATACCAGTGGTTCCTTTGCGGAAATGCAGAAAATTGCTCCATTTGGGATTCTGTTTGGGATTATTCTTCGCGGCGCCAGCCATGGTTTCGGCCACCACAGTGGTTTCCATGCCGGCCATCAGGATATTGAGCGTAAAAACGGGCGCCTCGGCGGCCGAGATTCAGCACGCGCTTGATTTGTTGACCAATGGCGGCGAGGTCCTCCTGCCGCCCGGCAAATTCAAGGTGAGCCAGCCGCTCGTTCTGGACCATGATAATGAAATCCTTTGCGGCGCATCGAATCAAACGACTGTTTTGTATCTGATGAACGACGCAAATTCCCCGGTCATCATTATGGGCGAGCCGGTCAATCGCCCCATGCGGCCGGTGCGGCATCTGTGCGTGAGAGATTTGTTCATTGACGGAAACCGTATGCACCAGCAGCGTGAGTTGTGGCGCGAAAAGGGCGAAGGCTCGGAGATCCGCAACAATGGCATCACGATCCAAAACGTCAGCGATTCGCTGATCGAAAATGTTACCTGCACTCAATGCCGTTCCGGCGGCCTGGTGACGACGCTCGGCGTGCGCCGCCTGACCGTGAGAAATTTCGCATCGTTCAACAACGAATTCGACGGGCTGGCGTGTTACCTCACCATGGATTCGGTCTTTGATAAACTGTATCTGCATGACAACCCCGGCGCCGGGATTTCCCTCGACCTGTCATTTGACCATAATGTCATTACCAACGCCGTTCTGGAAGGCAACGATCTTGGCATCTTTATGCGCGACAGCCGGGACAATCGGTTCAGCCATCTCACGATTCGCAAAAACCGCGATTTTGGAGTTTTCATGGCCCAGGCCTTCGAGACGCTTGACCGTGGCCCGGCGCCCGAACCGGACACCGAATGCACGGACAATTCGTTTATCAGCCTGGTGGACCTCAAAAACGGCCGGGCCGCTTTCCGTGTAAATGACGTTTCCTGCACCAATAATGTGATCATTGACCCGCAATTTGGCGGGAATGTGCGCGCCCTCTCCACCCCCACCCCGGACCTGGTAACAGTCAAATAATCGCATTAAAATCAGGCTTTTTGGGGCAAATGGCGATTTGCAAAATCCGGTCAAACTGGCCGGAAATGGCAGGAAATTTGCTTTCTCTCCCGGTGATTCGTTTGAGGGAACAAAGTCCAGGCCCTGTTGCGTGACGTTTTTTGCCCGGCATTTTTTAAAGTTGGCAAATGCCGGAACATTCGTATTGTGGACGGCGCCAAATTCCTTAAACCTTAACGAATGAGCAAAAAAAACAAATACAATGCCGCCGGCCCAGTTTCACAATTTATCCGGCGCCACTACAGGCACTTTAATGCCGCTGCCCTCGTGGACGCGGCCGACGGCTACGTCGCCCACCTCAAAAGCGGAGGGCGCATGATGATTTGCCTTGCCGGAGCCATGAGCACCGCTGAATTGGGGCTTTCCCTCGCCGAAATGATTCGCCAGGACAAGGTGCAATTGATCACTTGCACCGGCGCAAACCTCGAAGAGGACGTCTTTAATCTCGTCGCGCACGACTACTACGAGCGCGTGCCTCATTATCGCCAGCTCTCTCCAAAAGATGAGGAAAAGCTGCTCGACCGACACCTTAACCGCGTCACCGACACCTGCATTCCGGAAGGCGAAGCCATGCGCCGAATGGAAAAGGCCATGCTCGAAGTCTGGACCGCCGCCGATAAACGCGGGGAACGCTTCTTTCCCCATGAATTCTTTTATCAGGTCCTTCGCAGCGGCAAATATAAAAAGTATTACCAGATTGATGCCAAGGATTCGTGGATGCTTGCCGCCGCGGAAAAAAACCTGCCAATTGTCGTCCCCGGCTGGGAGGATTCCACGCTCGGCAATATGTACGCCGCGGCCGTCATTCGAGGAGATGTCCAGAAAGTCCACACGGTCCGTACTGGAATCGAGTACATGACCTGGCTTGCCGAATTCTACACACGCACGACGCAAAAGAGCTCGCTCGGCATGTTTCAAATCGGCGGAGGCATCGCCGGGGACTTCCCCATTTGCGTGGTACCCATGCTGCACCAGGATTTGCAGCGCGAACATGTCCCGTTATGGGGCTATTTTTGCCAAATCAGCGACTCCACGACCAGTTATGGAAGCTACAGCGGCGCGGTGCCAAACGAGAAAATCACCTGGGGCAAACTGGGTGTGGATACCCCGAAATATATCATCGAATCGGACGCAACTATCGTGGCTCCGCTCATTTTTGCCCACGTACTCGGCTGGTGACCCGAAGATCATGTCATTGACATTCTAATGAACCAAACGGAATTCCAGGTTTTGCTGGTGGAGGACGACCGGGACATGCAGGCGTCGTTGTCGCACGTTTTGCGGCAGGCCGACATCGTCCCGCGCGTCGTCCCCAACGTCCAGCAGGCCATCAAGGTGATGCGCGAAAAGGCGCTTGATCTTGTGTTGCTGGATTTGTCGTTGCCGGACGAGGACGGCTTTTCCCTGCTCCGCCGATTGCAGGACGATCCGCTGGTTAATCGAGCCCCGGTCGTGATCCTGACGATGTCTCAATGTCTCAAGGACAAAATGTTGGGCTTCGAATTGGGCGCGGCTGATTACGTTCTGAAATCCACCGAGCCTTCAGAATTGCGGGCTCGTGTTCTGGCCGTACTCCAATCCAAGCGCGAACGCGACAAATTGGTATTGATGAACCGGGAATTGAGCGCCGCCCGGGCCACCGCCGAATCCGCCGCCCGGGCCAAGGCCGAATTTCTGGCCTCCATGAGCCATGAAATCCGCACGCCAATGAACGGCGTTATCGCCATGGTCGGACTCCTCATGGAGACGCAATTGACGTCCGAGCAGCGCGGTTACCTCGAAACCATCCATGCCAGCAGCGACGCGCTGTTGACCATCATCAATGACATTCTCGACTTCTCGAAGATTGAAGCCGGCAAGCTTGAGTTGAATCCGCATCCGTTCAGCCTCCGCGCGGGCATCGAGGAAACTCTCGACCTGATGGCCGCCAAGGCGTTCGAAAAAAATCTGGATCTGATCTGCGACATTGCCGATGAAATCCCCGAAAAAATTGAAAGCGATCCGTTGCGCCTGCGGCAAGTCCTCACAAACCTGCTGAGCAATGCGATTAAATTTACCAAAAGCGGGCATATATCACTGTCAGTTAAAAAGGTTGCGTCAGAAATTGGGAGCGATGGAAAAATCCTGTCGCGTCTCCAGTTTTCCGTCACGGACACCGGCATCGGCCTGTCGGTCGAGGGGTTGTCGCGTCTCTTTAAACCGTTCGTCCAGGCTGATGCTTCGACCGCGCAAAAATTTGGCGGCACGGGTTTGGGCCTGACCATCAGCAAACGGCTGGTCGAACTCATGGGCGGCAAAATTTGGGCCGAGAGCATTGCCAATAAAGGTTCGACGTTTCATTTTACCATTACGGCGGCAACGGAGTCATCCGCGGCCCCGTTTGAACTGGGCGGGCGGCAGGAAATATTGGCCGGCCTGACCGTGTTGATTGTGGATGATAATGCCGCCAGCCGTTCCGCGCTGGAGGAACGCTTTGGGCGCTGGGGAGTAACGACCCTAAGCGCAGAAAATTCCAACAAGGCCCTGGAGCTGTTCAAGTCCGGCAAACAAATTGACCTCGCGTTAATTGACGCCCAAATGTTCGGCGCAGACGGCTTCACCCTCGCCGCCGAGATCCATCAATTGCCACGTGGCGAATTGCTGCCCATCGTCCTCCTCGTACCGCTGGGTGTCCGGCTGGAACCGCCTCCATCCGCCCGGATTCCGTTTATCAATTATGCGGCCAAGCCCATTAAAACCGCGCAGCTTTTTGAAGCCGCGCGCCGCGCCCTGACCAATACCAGGGCCCCCGCGGAAAAAACGCCGGAGGTCAAACGGGAAGCGCCCAAGCCAGCCGCCAAACCTCTGCAAATCCTCCTTTGCGATGACAACTCCATCAATCAAAAGGTGGCGACGCGAATTTTGCAGCAAATCGGCTACAAACCCGATGTGGTAGCAAACGGGTTGGAAGCTCTCGACGCCCTGGAGAAAAAGAAATTCGATCTCATTTTCATGGATGTCATGATGCCGGAAATGGACGGCCTCGAAGCCACCCGCGAAATCCGTAAACGTCAAAAGGCCGTCGCCTCCGAAAATTACAAATCACGCATTATCATTATTGCCATGACCGCACAAGCCATGCAGGGCGACCGCGAAAAATGCATTGCCGCGGGAATGGACGACTATTTGGCCAAGCCAATTCGGCCGGCTGACATCAGCGGTATGATTACCAAATGGACTGCCCAGGAAAACGAGACGCCGAGCGCGCCTGCCCCGGCCTCACCGGTCTCTTCCACCACGACCGATACGCCTCCCATCGAGATGGACCGTCTCGCTGAACTGGCGGACGGAGATAAAGACACCCTGCGCGAATTGGTGGAACTGTTTACGAAGCAAACCACCCGGCAACTTTCGCAAATGGAAGCCGCCGTGCAAGCGAATAAGGCCGAGGAACTCCGGCATTTGGCCCATAGCTGCAAAGGCGCCAGTGCGACGATGGGCATGGCGCCCCTGGCCGCGATCTTTCACGAACTGGAAAAACTGGGCCGCGCCGGCGTTGTCGACGGAGCCGCTCCGTTCCTCGCCGCCGCCGCCTCGGAGTTCACACGGGTCCAAAACTTTTTGGCGTCCCTGCCGGCCATTCCGCCGGTGACGCCCGCCGCTGTTTATTCATGAAAAAAATCCTCATCATAGAAGACGACGAAATCCTGGCTAATATTTACCGGAACAAATTAGCTGTGGAAAGTTACCAGGTCGAAGTTGCCAACTCAGGCGAATCCGGCCTGGCGGTCATGCGCACATTCAAGCCGCACATGATTTTGCTCGACCTGATGCTTCCGCAGATGGCCGGCGTTGAGGTCATCAAGCACGTCCGGTCTGAAGAAGATTTTGCCAAACTTCCAGTGGTGGTCTTTTCCAATACCTACCTGACGAACCTCATCCAGGAAGCATGGAAGGCCGGAGCCACCAAATGTCTATCCAAGGCAAAGTGTTCGCCCAAAGACGTCGTGGACATCGTCCGCCAGACTGTTGGGGCGACTGACGGACTGATGCGCCCCGGTACGTCCCCCGTTGTCAACACGGCGGCGACCGACGATGCTGAATTTCAATCCGAGCTTCGAAAGACGTTTGTCGAAAGCCTGCCGGCCACTTTGGCGACGCTGCGAACCTCGCTCCAAAGCCTTTCGCGCTCAAGTGACGACGTGGGCCGGCTAAAACACATTTACGATCTTCATCGCCGCATGCACGCGCTTTCGGGCAACGCCGGCATTGCCGGGCTCTTTCTTATCGGCCAAATGGCGGCGGCTCTCGAAGCGTTGCTCAAGGAGCTTTACGAAAAACCGAAGAATATTAACGTCTCCTCCATGCGCACTGTCGCCGCCGCCGCGGATTTCCTTGCGTTTCTATTCCAATCGGGCCTGGCGCCCGATAAACAGGATATGCCGCCCGCAAATATCCTTGTCGTGGATGACGAGGCCATCTCCCGTCGCGCCATTATTTACGCGCTGGAGAAAACGCAATTGCCGTCCGTTGGCGTTGACAACCCCTCTGAAGCCTTCCGGTTGCTCTCGGAAAAGAAATTTGACCTGGTTTTCCTGGACGTGGACATGCCCGAAATGACCGGGTTTGAATTGTGCGCCAAGCTGCGTCAATTACCGCATCACAAGAAAACGCCGGTGCTGTTTGTAACGGCGCTGAATGATTTCGAAAGCCGCACGAACTCGACGATGGCCGGAGGCAACGACTTTATCGGCAAGCCGTTTTTGTTCATCGAACTTACGGTCAAAGCCCTGATGCACGTGCTTCGCGGCAAAGTGCAGCCGAAACCGGGAGACTAGAGCATTCTAGCCAAACATCTCCTTCGCCATCGTCCCTTCGGCGACTTTGGTCACGCCGCCGGTCATTTGAATCGAAAAGTCGTCCCCGATCTCGATCTCGATTTTGCCACCGGGCATGTGAACACCGATGCTCCGGTCAACGAGGCCGAGTCTATGCGCCACCGCCGCCGCCGCACTGCTGCTGGTTCCGCTGGCCAGAGTGTATCCCGCGCCCCGTTCCCAAATCTCGATCTGGATATTGGAGCGATCGAGCACCTTCATTAGCTGGACGTTGGTGCGGTTTGGAAAACGCGCGTGCGTTTCCAGCAACGGCCCGATCTGCCGGGCCAGCTCCGGGCTAATCTTAGGGAGCGGGAGCACGCAATGCGGGTTGCCGATCGTTGCCGCGCAAAAATTAAACCGTTCGCCGCGCAAATGGATCGGCTCATTGATGACCTCCCGGCGCGGCCCCGCCACTGGAATTTCGTCACTCCAAAAACTGATCTTACCCATCTCCACACGCACGATCTTGCCACGTTGCATAACGGTCGCCCGGGCGACGCCGCCGGCCGTTTCGACAGAAAATTCCTCGCTGGTCACGAGTTTTTTGTCCCATAAATAACGTGAGAAAATGCGCAACCCGTTCCCGCTTTTTTCCGCTTCACTGCCGTCCGGGTTAAATATTCGCAGGCCGAACTGCGCCGTTTTTGAAGGCAACGGCCCCGTCAAAATCCCGTCCGAACCCACCCCGTAATTCCGGTGACAAATGATTTTAATCTGCTCCGGCGTCAGCGACGAAGGCAGGTTCTTCGGATCAACGACCAGATAATCGTTTCCCAGCGCATGATATTTCGTGAACACTAAAGGCATGGGTAAAATGTGGAGGAAAACGCTAAGAATGAAAAACGTATTTTCGCAATTTCCTTTTGGTGGTGGCAGGGACGGCGCGCCGTCAACGGGAGACGGAATAATATCCCTCTACGCTCGTTGCGCCGCAGCGCAGCGTCCCTGCCATTTCTAAAAAAATCTTGGTAAAACCGGCGCAAAGTGCGATTCTCAGCACCCATTTTGAAGAACAATTTGCATGAAAGTCCCATTTAATTGGCTGAAACAATACGTGGATTTCAACTGGTCCGTGGACGAGACAGTTGAACGGTTGACGATGCTCGGCCTGGAGGTCGAAGGGGTTCAGAAAGTTGGCGGGGAATTCGCAGGCATTGTCGTGGCCCAAATCCTCACGCGCGATCCCGTGCCCGGTTCGGACAAATTATCCGTCTGCAAGGTCAACGACGGGACGAAGGAGCGGACGATTATCTGCGGAGCGCAGAATCACAAGGCCGGAGACAAAGTGCCATTGATTCTGCCTGAGTTCGCCCTGCCCATGAAGCCGGGTGATAAAGAACCGTTCGTGATCAAGGAACGGAAAGTTTTTGGAATTACGAGCCAGGGAATGATGTGCTCACCGCAAGAACTTGGCCTGCCGGACCAGGTTGACGGACTGCTCATTCTCCCGGCCGATACCAGGGTTGGCCAGCCGTTTGCCGAATTCATGGGCCGCGCCGGCAGCGACGTGGTCTTTGATTTGGAAATTACGCCAAATCGCCCGGACCTGAACAGCGTCATCGGCATTGCCCGCGAAATCGCGGCGTTGACTGGATCACCGCTAAAAACCCCGGAAGTCAATCTTCGGGAATCCGCCGTTCCGACAGGAGACCTGGTTTCAGTGCGGATTGAAGACGCGGCGCTTTGCCCGCGTTATACGGCGCGGGTCATCAAGGGCGTCAAAATCGGGCCGAGCCCGGATTGGCTGCGCCAGGCGCTGGAAAAATCCGGCATTCGGAGCATTAACAATGTCGTGGACGTGACAAACTACGTCCTCCTCGAAACCGGTCAACCGCTTCACGCGTTTGATTATCATCTAATTGCGCCCGGCGCCGGCGGCAAGTCCGCGATTGTCGTTCGCCGTGCAAAAGAGAATGAAAAATTTAACACACTGGACGGCACCGAACGCGCGCTGACCGGCGAGATGCTGCTGATCGCGGACGAACAAAAGGGCATCGCGCTGGCGGGGATCATGGGCGGAGCCAATACCGAAATCAATGACCGCACGAAGGACGTGTTGATCGAGAGCGCTTATTTTTCGCCGACAAATATTCGCCGCACCAGCAAAATGCTCGGTTTGCGCAGTGAATCGAGCTATCGCTTCGAGCGCGGCGCTGATATCGGAATTTGTGATTGGGCGAGCCGGCGCGCGGCGCAATTGATTCTGGAAACGGCTGGGGGCGAACTGGCGACGGGAGTTGTGGATATCTGTCCCGCGCCCATCGTGCCGAAGGAAATCGAATTGCATTTCCAAAAGACCACTGCCGTGCTCGGCGTCACCATTTCGCACCTGGATCAAATTGCCTTTCTTGCGAGTTTGGAATTCAAATTGACCGAGCAAACGCCTGGCATTTGCAAATTCAGCGTGCCGACGTTCCGCGTCGATTTGAAACGGGACGTGGATTTGATTGAGGAAATTGGCCGGCTTTATGGAATTGAAAAGATTCCCGCGACCCCGCCACGAAACGCCATCGGGTCCAACGCTTTTGACGCGGTCTACGACCAGATTGCCGAGGCACGGCGGATTTTGACCGGCTTGGGATTGAATGAAGCGCAGGGGCAAACGCTGATTGCCCATGAAGACTGCGGCGCGAAAAAAGAAGAACAGGCGCCGCTGGCAAATCCGTTGAGTTCGGACATGGACGTGCTGCGTCCGGAACTGCTACCGGGTCTGATTCATTCGCTGCAGCACAACGTCAGCCGGAAGACATACGACGTGGCACTCTTCGAAATCGGGCGCGTTTTCGTATCGCGCAATGGCGTTTTCACGGAAGAAACGCATGTGGCCATCGCCATCACCGGGCGCCGGGCCTTAAACTTTTGGAGCGGCAGCGAACGTGACGCGAAAGTCGACATCTACGACCTAAAAGGCATCGTCGAGGAATTCCTTGAGCAGTTTGGGGTGCGCGGCGTGGCGTTTGCAAAGCGGCCGGAGACATCGCCGTTATTTCTCGAATCGGCCGCGATTTCCCAGGGCGGGCGGGTGCCGATGGGAGAGCTTGGACAATTGCCGCCAGGCCTGGCAAAAAAGCATGACTTGCGCGATGCGGTTTTTCTCGCGGAATTGAATCTCAACCAGTTAATCGCCCGGCGCAATGCGGCAAAATCGTTCAAACCCCTGCCCCAGTTCCCGGCGATCCGCCGTGACGCGGCGATCCTGGTGCCTGAGGTGACAACGCACGAAGCTGTGCTGCAAGCGGTCAAACAATCCAAGCCCGCGAATCTGGAAAGCGTGGAATTGTTCGACGTGTTTCGCGGCAAAAATGTGCCGGAAGGACAGAAGAGCCTGGCTTATGCGTTCATCTATCGTTCTCCTGAAAAGACGCTGACGGATGCGGAAGTGAA
>DASXFM010000081.1:0-4814 GCA_036489615.1 Verrucomicrobiia bacterium
GCCTGATTGCGCCGTCGCAATTACGATCGACACCGGTGACCCGGACAACATTCATCCGCCGGACAAGGAAATCGTCGGTGAACGCCTGGCCTTCTGCGCACTGAATCAGCATTACGGCGAAAACGTACCGTATTTCGGGCCAACTTTCGTCTCGATGAAACACCTGTCCGGCGCGTTGAAGTTGAATTTCACCCACGCCGATGGCGGACTCGTGGCCAAAGGAGGAGTGCCTGAAGAATTCGCCGTAGCGGGCGCAGACCATAAATGGCATTGGGCCGATGCCAAAATCGTGGGCGACTCCGTGGTCGCTTCCTCGCCCGACGTTCCGGACCCGGTTGCGGCCCGCTACGCCTGGCAATCGTTCCCCAAAGCCACGCTGTATAACGGTGTGGGCCTCCCGGCGGTTCCTTTTCGCACCGATGACTGGCCTGGCATCACCGCCAGCGCAAAATAATTCAATCGACGATCGCTTAATTTCTAACTTCGGAGACAGCCTTGATACCCGCCTGCAAATACCCCAGCGCATATGCCATCCCCGCATGCCACGGCGCGCTGCAACTCATTTGCGGCGCGTGATCGGGAATAACGACACCGTCAAAATTATTTTCCTTCAAAATTCGCAACACGCGTAAAACGTCCACCTCGCCGTCGTCAATGAACGTTTCCTTGTAAAACGGCACTTTACCCGCGACGTTTCGTAAGTGGACATACGCGAGCTTTTTCTGCCGGCTGTACTGCGCCACTGCTTCATAAACGTCGCCGTCGGCCATTTCAGCAATCGTGCCGACGCAAAATTCCAACGCGTTACGCGGACTGGGATTCAAATCAATCAGCTTCTGGTAAAGATGAGGCTTCCAAACCAGCCGCGGTTGTCCGCGAACCGTCGCCAACGGCGGATCATCCGGGTGCGCCGCGAGCGTGACGCCGGCTTCCTCGGCCACGGGAATCAATTCATCCAGAAAGAATTTCAGCCGCGACCACAACTGTTCCGGCGTGGCCGACGGCACGGTACCTGGCGCCGCATTCCGGTCATAGACCATGTTCCAAACCATGCCGTTTGGGAGCGGCTTGTCCAACGGGCCGTCCATGCCGACTGCTTCGGCGTTGCCCCGGGCAAATTTTCCTTTAACGCGTCCGGCAACGCCCGCGATGGAAAAATTGTAGCCAAAGACAGGGACACCCGCCCGGCCGACGTTGCGGATGATTTGTTTCAGGTTTTGGATTTGCTCCAGTTTATTGGGACCATCCAGCAGCACGTCGTGCCAGTGCGCCGGATCAAAATTCTCGATCGCGGCCAGTTCAAGTCCGGCGGCGGCAATTTCACGTTTTATCGCGGCGATTTCTTCAAAGGTCCAGAGCGCGGCAGGATCGCCCGCCATTCCCCAGCCCGCGTCATCCCCCACCGGCTGATCGCCCGGACGATTGCTCCGTGACGACCGGAAATAATCCACCAGATGGATGACCAAATGCGTGCAACCGCACTGTTTGGCGAATTGAAAGTGTTCGCGGTCCAATTGATGCCGGTAAAGGCCAAGGCCCAATTTCATTTGGATTGATTTTCTTTTGCACAGAATGAACGAATTCGGGCGTGTATCAAAGGAAGAATGGTTCACGGTCCGCAATCAGGACCTCGTCCGACTCACAACTTCGGACCGTGGACTAAGGACCCTTGATTTTGGCTAACGCGCCTCTCATTTCAACCGCCGACTGATACCGCTTCGAAGTGTCGGGTTGACACGCCTTCAGAATGATCGTGTTGAGCGCCAAATACGGAGCTGGTTCCTTGTTGTTCACAAGTGTCGTAGCGATTTCCGGAAAAAGCGCCGCGTTATTGCCCGTACTGATGACATAGAGCAACATGCCCAGGGCGTAAATGTCGGCAAGTGCAGTCCCGGGCGGCTCGGGCGGCGGCGGCATGTAGCCCGGAGTGCCGACAAATGTTTTAATTTCGTCTTCGGCACGAATTTCAGCAATCAATCCGATGTCGGCCAGCTTTGGCTCGCCATTTACGAATATGACGTTCCCGGGCTTAATGTCGCGGTGCGTCAATCCCTGGCCGTGAAGAAATTCCAAGGCATCGGTCAGGGCGATGGCTATACGAACGCAATCGGCAAGCGGCAGCCTTCGGCCAGGCGAACGGTTGCGTTCGCCCCCCAGATCCCGGGGTTTGTACGTCCTGGGTTCACGCTGCCAATCGGTTGTCAGCGAATCGCCCAGTTCCATTGCGTAAAAGAAGTAACCGTCGGACTTTTTGCTGACAAAATCCACGCGCAGCAATCCCGGATGTTTGTCGGAAACAGGTTTGTAGCGGGTGACGCCATTGAACTCGCGTTCATAAGGCCCGGCATCGCCGTCAAAATGTTTTAGATAAATGACCTTCAACGCACGCCATTGCCCCGCGGCGTTTCTAGCCAGCCAGACGTTTCCGTAAGCACCTTTGCCAAAGGGTGGCTGGAATAATTCAAATCCAGGCGTGTCAGGCAACGGCTCTTCCCCCGCAGTTTCGGTTTGCCGGGTCTTGCGCAGTTTTACGGCCCCTGCCCACCCCAGTGCGCAAGGAATTTGTCCTCCCACAATAATCAGCCAGGGAAACCAATAATTGGTGAAATAACTCCACGACACCGCCGCCAGCGAAACCGCGATCATCGCTCCCGCAGCGGTGGCGGCCGCCATCCGAAATCTCATCCGGCAAAAACCGGCGCCGGCCAGAAATCCCGTCACGGCCAAAAGTAGAATTTCCAGCCATCCCGGTGGCCGCCGCAACCAGTCTCCGTTCATGAGATTGAGATACTCCGTCAGCAAGATCTCCACGCCGCCTTTCGATTGGTGAGTCCAGAGAGTATAGGGAGTGCTGAATTCGTCGGGTTCGTTGTCGGGCATGGATGTTTGCGGCTCGGCCCCGATAAAGACAATTTTATCTCGAAAATAGTTCCCCGGTTTGCTCAACGCGAAACCATAACTCATTCGCGTCCAGGGGCTCTGCTCTCCATAATAACGCAGCCAGCGCTCACGCGGCTTATCGCCCAAGACCGCGCCGGAAAGCCGTGCTGCCGTCCATGCCAGGCTCGGATACATTTCCGGCGATGGAAATGGCCAGTGCCGTCGTACTATCCGATCTTCGTCCGGGTCCCACCAGCCGACACCCCAATTCGTCTTCGCTGCGGTCAGAAACATCGGCGCGGGCAGCTCCGCCGCTGCGCCAGCCACGCCCGAATCGGTCACTGAGGATTGTTTGGCCATGAGAACGATGTTTCGTTGTCGTCGCATGGCCGCAGCCAACGCATTATCGCTGAATGGGTTGCGTGGCTCACCGAAAAATGAGTCAAAAACGACCATCGAACACCCATCGTCGGCCAGCTTATTGAGCAGTTGCGCGTGCAAGGCACGGTCCCATGGCTGGCCGCGTGCCTGATGGAGTTGGTCAAAAGCCTCATTATCCATGAGGACGAGCGCCACATTATTCGTAACTGGACGGCTCCCAAATCGGAACAGATAATCGTAGCTGGCATTGGCCCAGGGGCCGCCCAGTGGCATTACCCAAAGCAGCAGGCCGCAAAGCGTGGCCAGTGCTCCTCCCAGAACGGGCCAAATCAGCCCATTTTTCGCGAGTCTGCCCTTCATTTTACGCCTTTTCGTGGCATATTCTATGCTTAATATCGGTTGGTGAAATCGACTTTTTTTGAAAAAGTTTGAAAGATTTTCGCCTAGTGTACGTATTAATAGTGTCGGCCTCAACAGCCGACATGATAGTAAATCAGCTGTTCAAGTTCTAAAGGTTAATGCGGAGAACGACAGCCAAACCGTAAACCTTTAACAAAGAACGTATCCCATGAGAAATTCCCTCATTGCCCTCGCCATTGCTCTTGCCTCATTCAACGTAAACATCGCATTTTCACAGAGCGCCAGTTTCAATACCCCTGCCGGCGTTTTTCAGTTTCCGGTTCCTCAATCGCAATATCCATTCATCATCCTTCAACCCAACGACCAATGTATTCCGTTCGGTTCCAATGCCACGTTTTCTGTTACGGCTGAAAACGTCCAAGGTTACCAATGGCTGTTTAACGGAAATACTGTGACCAACGGAACGAATAGCACTTTGACCATTCGAAACGCCGGGGTTCAGAATGTGGGCTATTATTCCTGCGACGTCTTTAAAGGCTTTCAGTCCGTGCCGACGCGCTCGGCATCGCTTCAGGTTTATACCAATTGGATCGACCCAAAAACCGGTGTCGACCCCATGGTGGTTTACAGCTTTCCTTACACCGCCAACGGCGCACAAGGCCAATGCCCGGGGCCCTATTCGGGATTTGTTGCCTATTCGCCTGGGGGAAATCTTTGGGGCTGGATGCCTGATACCATTAACGGAAACACTGTCTTCACAGCCGCTGACAATAACCAGACCAATACAAAAATCGAGTTCGTCGGCGAGTATGGAGACGAAGGTTGTAATCAAACCAGCGTGACCGTCCCCAATCCACCGATGAGCCCTCAATACGAATTTTGCATTTATTTTACGAATAGTACTCCGACAAATCCTTATCCAATTACGTTGTCCGGATTTAAACCCTGAACAAAAATAATCGCTATTAATTTGCACATGAGCCGGCGCGGGCCGGCTCTATTTTCTCATCTTGGTCTGTTTGCATCCATCGGACCATCGATGACTTGTACTAAAAATTAATTTGCAGTCGCGCGGCGAGGGTGCGCGTCAACGGTAGTTCATTGTAAACGTTGAGCGGATTGAGATTGTATCCCTGATTGGCAATATTGAGCAGACCAATCGCCACTTCCACGTTTCGGCGTGGCGAGCGAAA
>DASXFM010000161.1:0-2786 GCA_036489615.1 Verrucomicrobiia bacterium
ACATGATAATGCCAGGGAAGTTGAGTATCCGGATAGTCATGACCGAGATATCCAAGGGTAATGGTTGGCTCCTCCGCCCAGCCTTGGGCAAAATTGGAAACAGAATTAAACAAATGCAACGGGTCAGCCCACATCTCCGGCCAAAGCAGGTAAACGAAAATCGTCGTGGCGCCGAGGAACCATCCCAGGTTCCGTAATTCTTTGACCCGATTGTCCGACCACAAAATCCTGGCCAGCCATGGAACCAGAAAAATCGGCAGGACAAAAAGCCCGTCCAATTTCGTGGTCACTGCTACGGCCACTCCCAACCCGGCTAAAATCCAGTATCGCACCGTTCCCCGGCTGGCCGCCACGTACAGAAGCAACAGAGCCAATGTGCCGAACACCATCAACGGCACGTCCTTCTCGTTATACTGGGCATTGGCAATGAAACGCGGGAATAGCACCACGAAAATCTCCGCCACCAGGCCGGCGGCTGGGCCAAAAAGGAGCGTTGCCAGATAAAAGAGCGCCACCAATCCGGCGCTGGCGGTCAGCAGATTCAGAAAATGGCCAGCAGGAATCGGGTGCCAGCCGAACCATTTGGTCAGAGCAAGCGAGACGCCGTAGTTGCAGGTGGCATAAAATGATGGATGCCGATGAATGCCCTCAGGCATATAGCCATTTTCCATTCCGCTCGCCGGCCAAATCGTTCCGATCACCAGGGCGACCGTTTCGCGGCCCCGTTCCATTGCATTCGGCTCATCCCAACTCAAGCCGTAACGCCCGATTTGTGCCAGGTTGACTAGAAAAAAAGCGACCGCGATGGCAACCGCCCAAAACGCGGGTTTATTAGCAACTGACTTGGGGTCCATGAAATATTTCCACAAAGACGCATCGCGCGGTGGGACGATGAACTCCGCTTGCGTAGCAGCGGACGTGAGTCTGCTCTGACTATTTCGGGGAATAATCGTTCGACCGCGCTCGCAACCCAAGTTACTCAAGCGTTGGGACGTTTCCCGGAAAGGGCGAGGATTATTTTGCTCCTCGATCCTCATTTTCCAAATAATTTGCCTTCGTTAAGGTCGTTCTCATGCGCGAGTCGTCTTGAATCCAATTACCGGCAATCTCGTTACCCCCATTGCGCAACCAGCCCTCAAACATGCCGTAACCAGCCGCCAGAATCACCTTTACCGTGGTTCCGTCATAAGTCACCGCCGACGGCAGTCGGTTCGTGGCCTGATCAGGAACGTAGAAATCGGCCCGGTAGGTTCCATCGGACGCCTCCGCAATTTTTACCTGGATACGAAGGCCATCCTTTCCCAGGCCTATCTTTCCAACCCAAAAACCCTGCAAAGCCGAATCGGCCCGCGGCGCAAATTCAGCATCAGTCAACGGTTGAGGAAACGGAGTCGGATGAGTTGTCCGCGTGAAAACCATTGCATAGACATTCGTGCCTTCCCGGGATTTCCAGGCCAATGTCTCCCCGAAACGACTCATTTTGCCAATGCAGGAGATATCGAGCCTGGAGTTTTCGGCGTACACGTAAGGATACTTATAAGTAAATGTGTCAAATTTGTCCCGGTCGCCCGCACCCAGGTTGTCGACCTTCACCTGGTACGCGCCATTCACCCGCGCAATCCTCATGACAAACGTCTCCCTGGCCGTTTCCCATCGGTGAACCCCGGCGCTTCCGGGGATATTAAACGTGCCTTCCCAGACGCCTTGAACATCCGGCGCGGGCAATAACACATCCAGGGCAACGGTTATTGCGCCGATTCCCAATAGCGCGATTGCCACACCGGTGATGGTTGTCTTTGTCTTTGACCATGCCATAACTTTCAAGGCTCCTTTCACAAGGGTTAAAGTTGAAGTCGAAGCCACCGCGCCCTTGGTGACCGCCACCGTGGAAATTGTTTTGGCCAGGCCAAGCGGCGCAGCCTGGATAGAATTGGCGGAAATCGCGCCGGCGATTGTCGCCGCCGTCGAATCGACGCCGCGTTTGGATAAATAGGCGCGCAATTTTTCCAACGCGCGTTCGGCGCGTTTTCGTGCCGCCCACTCGTTAACACCCAGCAGGGAAGCCGTTTCCGTTAGGCTCCGGTTTTCAAAAAAGCGCAACGCGACCAACATTCGATCTTTTTCATTCAATCGCGACATCGCGCTTTCCAGCAATGGGGCGAGCTGCCGCCAATTGATTTCAGTTTCCGCGTCGTTTAAAGCGGACTGCATATAGGCCTCCTGTTCACGCGTTTGCCGTCGGTTTTTGTTCGTCAGAAAATTCATGGCGGTAAATCGCGTGGTTTCATAGAGCCAGCCGGTGAGAACGGTTTTCGGGCGCAACCTGGCCGCCTTCTTCGCGAGGATGATAAATACCGCCTGCGTCACATCCTGCGCATCCTCGGAATTGCCCGTGAATCGAATGGCGACGGAATAAACGAGGTTGATGTGCCGCTGCACAATTCCGGCAAAGGCTGGTTCGGAATTGCGCTCAACATATTCGCGCAGCAGAACAATGTCATCCACGTCGGCCATTTACCTAATCATTTTCGCCAAAAACGAAAATTGGACAATTTTCTTTCGATTCGAAATAGGAATGGCAGAACTCCCGCTCTGACTATTTCGCGGAACAATCGTACACCCTCAGGTCACCCAGGCAGTGGGAGGCCCATGCCATTCAAGCATTTGTACCGAATTGAAGAAGCAACCGCACGTAGCGCAGCCGTCACGGCTGCGGGTTCTGGCGGCGTCTCGCCGCCAGTTTCGCAAGGCGGCCAACACCGTTCAAACGCAAATCCCCGGTGCCG
>DASXFM010000239.1:0-4501 GCA_036489615.1 Verrucomicrobiia bacterium
TTTCGAGATCAAGGACGTGCGTTTCACGCATCCCAAGCCGAACACCATGGACATCCAATTTTTTGTCTATGAAGGCCGGCAGTACAAAGTCGGTTCCGTCACCTTCACCGGCGCCACCCTCCTGCCGTTGGCCGCCATCACCCCCGCCTACAATTCCGGGCCGGCGCCCAAGCCCAAGTACAGCCCGGCTTATTACGGCTGGATCAGGGCGAAAAAATTCAACAAAGATTTCGCGATGAAAACGGGTGACACCTTCACGCCCGACGGCCTGAACGTCACCAACATCACCGCGATTGAAAATTTTTACGGGAGCATGGGCTATATTAATGTGCGCCGCGGCCAGGGCTTGAGCGTGCAGCAGATTCCCAACGTGGACGCCGGCACCATGGACCTGGCCTTTACCGTTCAGGAAGGCCGCAAGACTTACGTGGAAAAAATTGATATCCGCGGCAACGTCCGGACCAAGGACAAAGTTCTCCGCCGCGAATTGTCCATCGAGCCCGGCGACGTCTTTGATATGGTGCGCGTGAACCTCAGCCAGCAGCGCCTCGAAAACCTCGGGTATTTTGACAGCGTGGATATGCGGCCCGAACCGACCGAACCGCCCATCGCGGGACGCGAGGACCTCGTGGTTAACGTCCAGGAAAAAGAGACCGGCCAATTCATGGTGGGTGCGGGCTATAGTTCTGTGGAATCGTTCGTCGCTTTCGCCCAGATCTCGCAGGACAACTTTGACCTGTTCAATCCGCCGTACTTCACCGGCGGCGGCCAGTCCTTCAGCCTGCGCGTCCAGCTCGGCAATGAGGACCAGGAATATGATTTGGATTTTGTCGAGCCGTGGTTCCTGAACCGGAAACTGGCCCTGGGCGTTTCCCTTTACCGCGATGTTTTTGATTTCGACAGCCCGAATAACATCTTCAACGAATCACGCACCGGCGCGCGCCTCAGCCTCACCCGCGCTTTGTGGACCGATTTCATCCGCGGCAGCATCTATTATAATATCGAAGACGTGGGCATTGATCTGAATAGCGGGTGGCATGGCAATACAGCTACCGTCACTGATTCAGGTGGAATTCCTATTTATAGTTATAGTGATGCCAATGTGCCGAATGCTATCCTGCAACAAACCGGGCAGCACCTTTTCAATCGTTTTGGCGCCACCCTGACCGTTGATACGCGCAACAGTCTGCAACTCCCGAATTGGGGACAGTTGACAGAACTGGACCCGGAATTGAGCATTGGCGACCAGACCTTTTTTAAAATTCAGTTGAAGACGGCATGGTTCTTCCCCAGTCCTTTGGCCAAGCTCTCGCCTTCGCTTTTCTCCGGCCACGTTTTGGAAGCAGACGCGCACGTTGGCATGGCCCGGAGCCTCAGTGGCGGGGATGTTCCCTTCTACGACCGTTACTTCCTTGGCGGCATTTATGATTTGCGCGGTTTCAAATACCGCAACATTGGACCGCGCGAAGAAGATGAAAATAATCCTCCGAACGTTTTTACCGAACCCATTGGCGGTGACAGTTTCTGGGATGGCACCCTCGAATACAGCCTGCCGATCTTTGAATCCCAGGGCGGTGTTGGTCTGCGCTTCGCGCTCTTTTACGACATCGGCTCCGTCGGCCATGGTTCTTACACCTTTAGCGGAAATTTTGACGACGACTGGGGCGTCGGTTTGCGGCTGAACATTCCCAAGCTCGGCCCGTTGCGGCTCGACTATGGCATCCCGATCTCGCATGATCAATATAACGGTACTTCTGGCCAGTTCCAGTTCAGCGCCGGTTACCAGCATCCCTTTTAAAATGAACGCCCGGCAAAAAAGTCAGCTTTGGAATGCTTACACGGTTCTTGGACCGTTGGGTGGGGCGAGCGTCCTCGCGAGCCGTCACTCTCTCCCCCATCGGGGAGGAGGGCAGGGTGAGGGGGCAATCCGGTGCATGTGTCTGAAACCTCTGCTTGCCGGTTTGGCCTTGGCCCTTTTCACATTCACAGCTATGGCTCAAACCGCCTCGCCTTTTAACCTGCCGCTCTTTTTCGAGGCCAATAAAAACCAAACGGAATTCCTTTCGCACGGTAACGGCTACGAATTCCTCATTTCCGCCACCGGCTCTCAAATCGCCCTTCGAGGTGCTGCCGCCGCGCCGGTGCAGATGCAATTTCCCGGGGCAAATCTGCACGCCGAAATCCATGGTGATGGTGAGCTGACCGGCAAAGTCAATTATCTCATTGGCAATGATCCGGCGAAATGGCAAACCGGCCTGCCGACTTTCTCTCAAGTCCAAATCGCTGGAATCTATCCGGGAATCGATTTGGTTTACCATGGCAATGGCAATCAGCTCGAATATGATTTTACGATCGCCCCCAATGCAAACGCGGATATCATCAAAATTCATTTTAATGGCGTGGACCAGGTTTCTCTCACGTCGCAGGGCGACCTTGCTCTGAAAATCGGCGACAGTAAATTCTCCCAGTTAGCGCCTGAGATTTATCAAACCGTCAACGGAGTGCGTAAAACCGTCTCGGGTGGGTATAAACTTTTAGATGACCGGACCGTGGCTTTTGCGGTTGGCGGCTATGACCATTCTTTACCGTTGGTGATTGATCCGGTGTTAGTTTATTCGACCTATTTTGGTGGCAGTTTAAATACCGAAGCCTGGGCCATTGCTTTAAACACAAATAATACCGCCGGAGCGTCCAATGGTTCCATCTATATTGCCGGTGAAACACTCTCAAAACAGTTTTATACTTCAGGCGCATTTCAGACCAATTTCGCCGGTGGCGTGCTTAATGGAGATGCCTTCGTGGCTAAATTCACCAACCCGGCGACAAATTTGGTCTACTTGACTTATCTGGGCGGCAAAGGCGAAGACGTCGCTTCCGGTTTGGCGGTGGATCCCAACGGCTACGCTTTCGTCTCCGGTTATACTGCTTCGACGAATTTCCCCACCACCAATGCCCTTTATCCCAAAATTCCCAGTCCTTATAATTTCACTTTTGGCTTTCAACCTGGAAGCGCTTTTATTACCGAAATTAGCACCAATGGTTCGAGTTTGGTTTATTCAACGTATCTAGGTGGGTCTGCGCTGAATTTTGCTGAATCCATTGCCATTGATACAGGAGATAATGCCTACGTTGTGGGTTTCACTTACTCCACCAATTTTCCGGTTTCTACCAACGCGCTTCAAAAAACTTTCCAGGGCACCAACACGACGACGGGCCTTAATTATAATGGATTCGTGACTGAAATCGCCTCGAATGATGCAAGTTTGGTTTACTCGACCTATCTTGGCGGCACGAATGTGGACATAGCTGACAGCGTTGCCGTTGATGCCAGTAATTATGTTTATGTGGCAGGCTATACGGCTTCAGCCAATTTCCCAGTATGGAATGTGCCCACTAACTTTTCAAATTGCCTGCATCTCAACGGAGTAACCAATCAAATCGGTTTTGGAGCTTCCGATGCTTTCGTCACCAAATTCCCCCCGCTGAGTGGTATCCCTGTTACGTCCCTGACAAATTTTTATTCCACCTTCCTCGGCGGTACAAATTCCGACGGGGCTTATGGAATTGCCGTTGATAGTTCGGGCTGTGCCTATGTCACTGGCTGGACCGCTTCGACGAATTTTCCGGTTTTTTACCCGGCCAGCAGCAGCAACAGCCCTCCTCCCGGACTTTTTTCCTATCTGACCACCAATGGTTTTTTTGCGCCTGCCATCACCAACGTCTTTTTAACCAAAATCGCTGCCAATGGTTCCATGATTGACTATTCCGCAGTGTTTGGCGGGGCCATTGATGACATCGGATCTAAAGTCGCGGTAGATTCAGCAGGTAATGCGTTCGTTATTGGCACGGAGACGTCCACGAACTTCCCGACCGCCAACGCGTTCGGTCCCCTGAGCGCTACCAATTCCAGCCAGTACAACACTCTCGGCATCAGCGACGTTTTTGTCACGGCGTTCAACCCCAATTGCTCCGCCATGCTTTATTCCGTTTTGATGGGTGGAAGTTACGCCATTAACGGTCTGGGTATGTCTTCCGGGGCTGGCATCGCCTTGGACGCATCAGATAACGCCTACATCACCGGACAAACTTCGGCTACGAATTTTCCCACTGCCAATGCCGTCAAGTTTCCGCTTATCGGTACTAACTTTGACAACGGCGCTTTCCTGAACGGCACCAACGACGCCTTTTTATCCGAAATTCTTTTCGCCCCCGTGGCCCCCTTCATCGTTAGTGCACCCGTTAGCCAGACCAACGGCGTGGGTGCGACCGTGAGCTTCACCGTTATTGCGACCAATACCACTCCATTGCTTTACCAATGGCAGCGCGAAGCCGGCTTCACGAACCTCATGGGGACGAATGTGGAAATCTTCACCAACCTCATTAACGGCGGCAACGTCAGCGGCGTATGGAGCAACGTCCTGACCATCACGAATGTCACGCTGAATAATGTCATGACGAATGATTCCGCGGACTACAATGTCGTGGTCTCCTATGGCGCGGG
>DASXFM010000257.1:0-17592 GCA_036489615.1 Verrucomicrobiia bacterium
GCCGATTTCGGATAAAGACGCCGCCAACCCGCTCGCGACCGTGCTGACGCCCGTGCCCTTGCCGGCGCCGGTCACAGCCACCAGCTTGGGCTTGTGAGTGAAATTCTTGACTTCAAAATAAAGAATTAGCCGGTCCCGCAAGGCCTTGTGAAACGGTTGCAAAGAAGGATGTTGTTCCAACGATAATATCTGACTATTGCCATTCGAGATAGCAGAGGAGCGGCTGATTCCTTTTTCTTCGCCCACTGGCGACCCGCCATTAAAGGTCAATTGGCGCCGCTCCGCCGTCCTGGCCAAACGCGCATAACCGTTTCGCTCCACGTTCGGAATAGATATGAAAAGCGGTAATTTCAACCTGCGTTCCACTTCGATAGGACGTTTCACAGAACGGTCGAGGACCATTTCAATCAGGAACGCCCAGGCGATTCCACCAAAGACCCCACCAAAGACGGCCATCGCCATCATCTTGAAGGTTTTCCTCCATTCCCGGATCGGCGGTGAGGGATCCTGTACCGGCCTGATGTTGGGCGTTTTACCCGTATCAAGTTCCTTATCAATGCGAGAATTTTCAAGTTTGACCGAAAGAGTTTGATAGTTGGCTTGCAGGACGGACTCGTTCTGTTGGAGCTGTGTAATCGTGGGCGCTAAATTGTTAAGGTTCGTGGCCTGCGTCTGAAGGTCGGCCAATTGCGCCTCCCAGGCACGGATCTTCGCCTTGAGCGCCACAATTTCGGTTAGCTGCACCCGCGGATCCATACTCGGGACTGCGGTCGTCGAACTATTGGAAGCCACAACCGGGGCCACACCGGCTATTTGCGGATATTTTTTCTCAAGAGCGTCTTTCTCATTCAATTTTGCAGCGATTTGTTCGTCGATGCCCTGAAGCAGCGAGTTACTCCGAGTAAATCCCTGCAGCTGATAGTCCTGTTCTTTTTTACGGAAGATGTCCAAACCGGCGCAAGCGTCGGCGTAGGCATCTATTTGGCTCTGCGGAATGGCAGCCGGCAGCCGGTTCGTAGTTCCCAAATCGGATGACTGCCTGGCGCCGCTTTGCTTCGAAGCCGCTTCATCTGCGGACAACTCGGCGGTCGCATCCTGAATCTCACCGTTAACCTTGGAAAGTTGCGCCGCCAGATTTTTTTGCGAATCTTCCAGAGAGATGATGTTGTACTTATTCTTTAAGTCCGCCAGTTGTTGTTCAGTCGCATTCAATCGAACGCTCAACTCGGACTGCTCCATGGTCAACGCATCGTCAAATTGGCCGCCCGCCGAATGGATTTCATAATGTTTTTGCAGATAGGCGTCAATGACCGCCTGAAGAAGCGGCTGAACGATCCGCGGATCCGGATGCTTGAGCGTAATCACAATTACGCTGCTGCGACTGTCAGCGGGTTCGGCGTCAAGGTTGGCGTAAATGAAACCAGCAGCCCGGTTGACGCTGCTCGGACCACCCACTTTCGCAAGAATGTTGGCCGGCCCGATATTGGACGCAGCCTCTTCCGCCACATCCAGGCTCGTCAAGATTCTGATCTCTGAATTAATCACGTCTTCGCCGTCCGAATCCGGGACAATCACTCTTTGGTTATCGGTCCCCAACGTCAACTGAGTGGTGTCAGGAACGTATTTGATCAACAATTCCGCCTGTGATTCGTACAACGGGGCCTTTTTATGATAAATCGCCGCCGCCGCCAGGAGTCCCATCAACGACATAAGGACAATCTTCCACTTATGGCGGAAAAGCGTGTAGTAAATGTCTCCCAATGCTATTCCCTGCGCGGGAGGGACCTGTCTGCTATTGTTCATGTAATTCCCGTTTTAAATTTATAAGACAACCCATTCGGCATTTCTGCTCAAGCCAAATGACGGTATAATGCCGCGCCAATCATCCGTGAAAGGCCCAAAGGAAACGCGCGAAACACCTGGTTGTGCCACCCCGTTGCCGCGTCTGTATCCGTGACAAAAGTATTCCGCAGCAGGTCATATTTGACGTATTCAATTTTATATTCCCGGGCGCCCCAATTCAGCTTGAAGCGCCGCAGACCTTCATTCGCCACGGAAGTCCTGCCCATTTCCAGCGTTCTGACGCCGCTGCGCGCGAGGCGTTTGATGGCTTCCCACATCACCAGGCTCGGTCCCCGCAATTGTTGATAGGAATCGTCCGAGGCTCCAAATTTGTAAACTGCGCTGGAGCCAGAATGGAAATAAACAGACGCTGCGACAGGCCGGTTCTGAAAATGCGCCGTGACCACCACACCCTGGTCACGCGAAAGAATGTGCCGGTAAATGTTGCTGAAAAATTCGAATGGCTGCGGCGGCAAACCATGTCTCCGGCGTGTTTTGCAGTGCAAAGAATAAAAGGTTTTCAAAGCATCCATCCTGCCGGATACACTCACGGTCAATCCGCCTTTCTCGGCCTTACGGATGGCCCGCCGCGTCGATCCGTCCAGGCCGGCAAACATTACGTCCTCATCTTCCTCCAGATTCAGACGATGCCCGTGAAACGAAACCGCCGCCGGCGCGCTGGGGAACAATTCTCGGCCACCTCGAAACTCGACGGATTTCCATCCCCTCGATTTTCCCAATGCCACGGCGCTTTGGATCAGACGATGTGCCCAGGCGTCATCGTCGTAAAGCGGACCGCACTCGTCCGTAAACGGCAACGCAATTCCCCTGCGTCCCGTGAACCGGCTGTTCACCTCCATGAGCGGGAGTAAGGAACGAACCGCCCCCGCTTCTTCCACAGTCAAATAAACGGGCGTATAGCCGTAAGCGCTTTCCAGCGTTTTTGCCCACGCGGCACTGTGGAAAAAGGAATAATTTGAAAAACCCGCCAGCAAGACGCCCCAGTCCGAAGTTTGGACCGGATTGACCATTTGCGCCGTGGCCGCCGCCGCACGTTCTGATGACGAACCGGCGCCCTGACCCCGAAGAGACTTATTTGCCACCGCTGCCATGTTCGCCTGTAAGCGTTGCGTCAACATGGTCCGGATGTTTGCGCGCGAGCGACCGAATTGGCCTGGCCGGGTTGCCTGCCACCACCATATCGGGCGGCACGTCCCGGACTACCACGCTGCCGGCCCCAATCAACGCATTTTCACCAATCGTAATGCCACAAAGCAAAGTCACGCCCGAACCGATGGATGCGCCCCGTTTGACCACTGTGGGAAGACACTCCCAATCCGCCTCCGTTTGCAACTGGCCATTCCCGTTGCTGGCGCGCGGAAACATGTCATTTGTGAACGTCACATTGTGACCTACAAAAACATCATCCTCAAGGACCACGCCCTGGCAAAGAAAGCTATGGCTCGAAATCTTACAGCGATTCCCGATTTTCACGCCCTTTTGGATTTCTACAAATGGCCCGACCTTTACATCATCTCCCAATTCACAACCGTAAAGGTTCGCATATCCAAACAATCGGACATTCCGGCCCAATTTCACGTCAGGAGCAATCCGAACGTAAGGCGCATCAGCAATATTCATAGACTATTGGATACGAAGACAGGACACCCATCAACAATCGAGAAAACTAAATTCCCGCCTGCACCACAACTGCTTCATGCCCACTACCGTTGTGCCCATTGCTGTTGTGTCCATTGCCATTATGCCCATTCCCGTTATGGCCGTTGGACGCCAACAAGGGAGCGACATCCGGACGAACATCAGGAACAATCTTTTCTCCGTTTTTACGGGATTCAACAAGACTAATGGGGGCGCCATTGCGTTTCAGCGACTCCGATGAAGCTTCCAATATCCGCACCAGTTCCAAGCCCTGCTGCCCGTCAGTGAGCGGCCGGGTCCCCTCACGAATGCAATCCAGGAAATGCTGGCACTCTGACTTCAACGGCTCCTCCTGCTTAATATAGGGGGCATACATATCGCCATAGTGATAGGCGTAGTGAAACTCGGCAAACGTATCGTAGTGGGGCGGACGCTCCACGCGCGCGTCAAAAATCCGAAGCTTTTCAAGCGGCGCCACGTCGTCATAGACAATCATCCGCCGGCTGCCAACGATGGTCATTTCCCGCACTTTGCGGGGATCGAGCCAACTGCTGTGAATAATGGCTGTCCGTTGTTTCGGGAAGGTCAGGCACATCGAAGTTACGTCTTCGATACCCGGGGTCACGTGGGCGCTGCCACGACAATTCACCACCGAGGGCATTTCCCCCATGATGTAGAGCGCGATTGAGATATCGTGCGGCGCCAGATCCCATGCGACGTTGATGTCCTTTTGAAAAAGGCCGAGGTTAAGGCGGCGCGCGCAAATGTATCGGATCTCGCCAATGTCTCCGAGCTCAACGATTTCCTTGATCTTTTTGACCGCCGGCGAATATAGAAACGTATGGCCCACCATCAACACCAGTCCCTTTCGCCGGGCAATCTCGATCAACTCTTCGCACTCGGCCGATGACAGAGCCATCGGCTTCTCAATGAAAGTATGTTTGCCGGCAGAGAGGCTGGCCTTGGCGATTGGAAAATGGGTCTTAACCGCCGTGGCCACCACAATCGCGTCCAAACTCGAGCCGTTCAACAGGTGGCGGAAATCAGTGACTCCTTCCACTTCGGGATATAACGACTTAAGATGAGCCAGGCGCTGCTCGTTCAAATCGCTCATCATTTTGAGTTGGCAATCGGGCAAAGACCGGAGGTTGCGCACCAGATTGGGGCCCCAGTATCCGCATCCCACCACACCGACTTTAATAGTTTGCTTTTTCATAATTCCTTTCAGTCTGACTCTAATTCACTTGCGTTTCCGCTCTCAATTCTCTCGGTTGCTTCTCACGTTTCATGCCCACGTTTCCAATGGCAAATGCAGGAGCCAGCGTACCCGTGTTGGAAGGCGGTGTTCCGCCACGTTTTCTCTTCCGTGACTCCATCACCTGCCCAACAACGACAGCTGGCGTTTTCAAAATGATGGCCAGGTCCAGCCATAGGTTCTTCTCCCGGGAATACTTGATGTCCAACTCCATCATCTCGTTAAAAGTCGTATTATTCTTGCCACTCACTTGCCACAGACCGGTCAAGCCGGGCACCGTGTTGAACCGTTCCATCTGCCACGACTGATATTGCGCGCTTTCGTATGGCAGACAGGGACGCGGACCCACCAGACTCATATCGCCCATGAGCACATTGATCAGTTGGGGCAATTCATCCAGGGCCGATGATCGCAGGACAACGCCAAAGGGAATAATTCGAGAATCGCCACGCTTGTCCAGCTTCAGCATCGGCGCGTTCGATTCCATCAGCTGCTTGAAATGCCCCTGGTGCGATGCCGTCTCGGCATCCACGTGCATGGTGCGGAATTTCAGGCACATGAAACGGCGGCCCATCAAGCCTACACGCTCCTGCCGGAATAGAATGGGCCCGGGAGAAACTAGCGCCACCACAACGCCAATGAACAAGGCGACCGGCGCCACCAATGGGAGCATCAACAGAATAAACGCAACGTCCAGCGTCCGCTTCCAGCGCGGAACTGTGACGTCCACGGACTTCGCGTCGAACAAATTTTGACAATCAATACGATTCACGTTTGGAAAAATGACCTCGGGTTTATCTTCAGATTTCGGTTGCGGGCAAAGCTCCGCACTTATAGGATTTCATCCCTATTTCAAAAAAACTGAACTTACTTTTTTCTTTTCCCCGCCCTTTACTGCCTGCGCCCCGGGGAACCTGCCATTCAAGGCAGACTTAATCCAACACTGCAAAATCTTTTGGGGCCGCCAATACCGGCGCTAAATCAGCAAGCGTATTCCGTTCCAAAATCACAGAAATACGATCTACTTCCACCGGCGTAGGCCGCCCCAGGATATCCAGCAACACCTGCACGCGCATCCGGGCCGGCATCACACGCAGCACAAAAGCACGAATTCCCGCAAACACACCGTCCACGATCCGGACCTCATCCGCCGGCGCCAAACGGCTTTCCACGTCCATCGGCTCTCCAGCTGTAAAGCACTCCTGCAACTCCTCAATCCTCGCATCATCCACGGACGGAATTTTCTGGCCGAAACGAACCAATGAATTGACGCCGCTGGTGTGCTGAATGTCGCTCAAATTGGTTTCAAGGACGCACCGGATAAAAATGTAACAGGGAAACAGCGGCTCAATCACGCGCACCAGCCCGCGCCGCGTCGCCCGCTCCACGCGCAACTGCGGATGAAACACTTCCAGTTGAAGGCTCTTTCGCAAATTCGCCGCCGCAATATGCTCGTGCTTGGGCTTGGTTCGCGCGCAATACCATGCTGGACTCAGTGTTTGCATCATTAATTTTAATCAGTCAGTCTAAAACCTTCGTGCTTCCGCACTCTCAATTAAGTGTATTCGCTTATTGCTTTTTGTCTTCGCCATTCGGGTAACTACTTAGGCTCTTTAACAAGACCGACTCCGAATGACTGGACATCCTGTCAAAAATACGGATATACACTGCCACAGTGCTGCTAGTTCTGCAATCAGGATGGCTCACTGAATGTAGCCAAGGGGATTGTCTTATAATTATTGGGACAGGATATACACTATCCGGCCAAATCCACCTGCGATCTCCACTTATTCCCTGCTCGCGTTATGGAATGGCCGCCAGTGTTGGGGAAAAACCGGCTTTGCCGCTGAACCGACAAAAGCAATAACGCCAGTCTTGGGCTGACGGAGGACCGCAGCCGCACGACCTGTAATATCTGCACCGTAACTCATGGCGTTGCTTTTAATTTCAAACTGCATTGTTGCCCGGACCGCTTCCATTTCAAACCCGTGAAACCGTTTATTCTCTGCTAAAGTAGCCTGCAACAATCATTTAAATTACTATACAAAGACAAAGACCATATTCCCGGCACATTTGCAATCGGGAGATAGGCCCTATTTTGATGCAAGGAAAAAACTTATGCCGGCTGAGCGCTTTCGACCGGGGATAGTTCGGACTGATGATTAATCCCCATTGTTTGACGTTCGACCCAGCTGGCCGAATAACGAATCAGCTCAGCAGCGCCGGATAACTTAAGCTTACGCTTTATATTCTCGCGATGTGTTTCAATGGTCTTAATGCTTAGATGTAGTTTGGCGGCCATGTCCCTGGTATTCACTCCCGCGCCAAGCAACTGAAAAATTTGCAATTCACGATCAGTAAGGTTTCCGAGACCCTCGCGCTGGAATCCCGACTTTCTTCCAGCCATTTGGTGCAGCGCCAGCGCCGCCACTTTTGGACTGACATGGAATTGGCCGCCCAGCACCGCCCGAATCGCGGCGGGGATGCCCGAAGTGCAGTGGTTTTTCATCAAAAATCCCCGCGCGCCCGCTTTGAGCGCCCGTTCCGCATACAGCGTTTCGTCGCAGTGGGAAACCACCAGCACCGGAAGCGATGGATGCTCCAGCGTCAGCTGTTTGATAAAATCCAGCCCGCATCCGTCCGGCAACAAAATGTCCATCAGGAGTAAATCGGGTTTGCACGCGGCCAACTGGTTTCGCGCCGCCACAATGCTCTCGACAGCGCAGCAGCAATTAAGGTCTTTTTCCCGATTGATAATTCGAATCAGCCCCTCCCGAACCAGAGGCTGGTCGTCAACGATCAAAACCTCAGCTCTTTTCTGTTTAGGTGTAATGGTCATTGCCTGTCTGATTATTAATATTTTTAATCTTAACTGACATTTGCCTGTTCACATTTTTCCGCCAACTCAAGCGCTAAAGGGCTCATTAGGGAAAAGCAGGAAATTCACTTACATTTCGTAAGGAAATATACCTAAAACAATTACACTTGTCAACGGCCGCATTTGAAATTATTCTTTGGCGTGATCACCACCCGGCATTCCAAACTCAAATTATTCACTAATCCGCGTTTGACAGTCCGTGACGGTTTGGAGGTTGGGATGGCATGTTTTAATGGGCATAATAGCTGCTTTAAGTGTTTCCGTAACTGTTATGACACACGAAGCTATAAAATACACAGGATGCATTGACTCGGCCTCTGAACTGGGAATATGGGCAAAAATCGTGGCTTTGGTTCGCAATTTCATAAAAAACCAAATCCCCGAAGGTTACCAGGATCAGAACGGCTTCCATTTCGGCGTTAAACGGGCCGAATAAAGCCATTTTCTGGGCGGCCTTGGGCGCCGCCCCCGAAGATTCGGGCAGGCCAGCCCTTGAGACAGTGTCCCGTTTACGCAATCTCTCTGTCTCAATTCTGGACGTCATTCGAAGGCCTTGGTTATCGGGCAAAACCGACATCGCTTTCACTGCCCTCAGTTCCCCAACCGGGCATTCGCCCAACTTCATCTTCCTTTAGAATCAATCTCCGCTTCCCACAATCTCTCGTTACAACCATAACGCCACAGCAACTGTTCAAGTTGTTTATAATAAGACATTTACAATTTAACAACAGCCTCGCAATAGATTTGTAACGCTTTAAGCCGTCGGTATTCAACAATGGAATGCAACGAGCTTTCAGGCGTTACATGCAAAGATTGATTGCTCCCTGCTCTCGTGATTTTCTATTTTAATCCTCAATTCTCCGGATGACCGGCTATTTGCCATTTGAATCGAAAATCAAAGAACGATGTATTTCCTGTTCTCAAACCTGGCCGTGCTGGCCATAGCCACACCTGTTTTCTGGTGGTTGAGCGGCTTTGATTCGCGATTGGCGGGCGAACGCTCCGCGGAATTCGTACGGCGGGGTGCGCGTTGCGCGATCACGTTAGTCATCGTCGAGGCGGGATTTTACTTCTTGTGGCGGTGCTGGATCTTGGGAGATCGTTCGGCCGGGTTTATCTACCTGGGCATGTTGGTGCCGATGGCGCTGCTTTGGGCCGGGTGTATCAGTGAAGCGGGAGCGGAGTGTTTTCATCGTCTGATCGATCCGCAGGACAAGCGGCCATATGATCCCAAAGCAGGCATGCGGGAATTGGATGCCATTGGAGGTTTGATTCGAAGCGGCCGCAAGGAGGAAGCCATTCAAATATGCCAGACTTTGCTGCATACGTCGCCCGAACTCCGGACATCACTTGAAGTAACGTTGCACCACCTCGGCGCTCCACCTCCCGAAACGCCAGGAGAATCGAAACCATTGGCGGACGCGAGTCAATTGCGCCAGGCGGGAAAATTTAAGGAAGCGGAAGCAGTCTTAACCGCGTTGCTCAATAGACAACCAACTAATGTAGACGCGGCGCTCATGTTGATCCGGCTTTATGGCCAGGACATGCGCCAACCGGATGAGGCCGCGAGAGCGCTACGGTCGCTTGAAAAGGTGTCCCATGTTCCGCCCGCCTATATAGAATACGCGCGACGTTCCGTCATGGATTGGCGAATGCAACCCTTGTCGCCCGCGAATGCGGTTCCGGAAGAACCAGTGCCTGAATCCATCGACGATCTCATCGCAAAGAAATATTTAGGAACGGCCATTGAGGTTTTGGAAATGAAATGTGAGACAGAGCCGGGAAATTTTGACGCGTGGCTCAAACTGGCGGAAGTCCACGGCGTGCATTGCGCGAACATTCCGTTGGCGGAAAAAACGATCCGCCGAATCGAGGCCAATCCAGCCTTCGACGCCGAACAAAAGCAACAGGCCCGAAACCGGCTCAGAGAATGGCGCGAAAAGAGAAACCGAACTGCTTGAACCAATTCTATTTCATTTCTTCCGTCGTTTTAGCGCCGTCTTGAAACCTCGCACTGCCAGAACGGTGAGGAGAACGATGAAATAGGAAAAAAATATTTCCGAAACCCAAAATTCCGAGGGGTTGTCCGCTCTCGTAATCACACCGGGATCAACCCGTGAAAGCTTGATAATTTCCCCGGTTACCAGCGCGTCTACCACCATGTAAAGGAGGTAAAACGAAATAAGAAGCAGGAGGACACCCGCCGCGACAATCCATCCCGCACTGACGGGCTGGGACTTGCGATGTATGTACATGCGTTAACGGCTTAAGTGCAAATGACATGGCATTTGCGCAAACTGGCTTTCAACGCCCAAGAGTGCCCTACAGCAGACCTGATGCAAGAACTTTTGTTCCCTGTCACGGATACTCGTCCTGCCCACACATTCTTTGTAACATTTCAGCGAATTTCCTGAAGTAACAGCCGATGAGTGAAATATCCAAATGCAGCCGATGTGGTGCGGCTCTCCCGCCAGATGCGCCGGAGGGCCTTTGCCCGCGCTGCCTCATCGCCGCCAATTTGGCCACCCAAACGGATGTCATCGGCGAGCCGGATTCTGCCAAACCGCCGCCGTTGCCGGCCGGCGACGTCGCAAAATTATTTCCCCAACTGGAAATTCTCGAATGCCTCGGGCGCGGCGGCATGGGCGCCGTCTACCAGGCGCGCCAGCCAAGGTTGGACCGGTTCGTCGCCCTGAAGATTCTTTCGCCCGAAAAACAGGGCAACCGGAAATTCGCCGAGCGTTTCGAGCGCGAAGCGCGCGCGCTGGCCAAATTACACCACCCCAACATCGTTACCGTCTACGATTTTGGAGAGGCCCGGGGCAATTTCTATTTGCTCATGGAATTTGTCGACGGCCTCACGCTCCGGCAATTGCTGCAGAGCCGCAGACTTTCACCCCCTGAGGCGTTGGCCATCGTTCCGAAGATTTGCGAAGCCCTGCAATACGCGCATGGCCAGGGCATTGTTCATCGCGATATCAAACCCGAAAACATTCTCATGGATAAGGAAGGCCGCGTGAAGATCGCGGACTTCGGCATCGCGAAAATCCTCGGCGAAGGCGAGCGCGCGAACCTGACCGAGGCCCAGGCCATCGGCACGCCGCATTATATGTCGCCGGAGCAAATTGAAAAACCGCAGACGGTGGACCATCGCGCCGACATTTACTCTCTCGGGGTTGTGTTTTATGAGATGCTCACGGGCGAATTGCCGTTGGGAAAATTCCAACCGCCGTCGAAAAAAGTTTACGTTGATATTCGCCTGGATGAAATCGTCTTGCGCGCGCTGGAAAAAGAACCGGAACGGCGCTACCAGCAGGTTGGCGAAATCAAAACGGAGGTTGAAACAGTTGCGGCCACAGCAGGCACGAACCAGGGCGCTGAGGCTCAAGCCGGGAAACCCGAAACTCAACCGCTTGCCTCTCCCGCAAAGAAATCGGGAGCGGTTCGAATCATTGAAACATTTTTTGATATCACATTTAATTCCCGGCTCGCCGTGAAACTGCTTAATGGCTCCGCGTTGGGATTCCTCGGATTTCTTGGTTTTTTGGGTTATCTGCCCGGAATGCAACCCTGCTTTGGTTTTTTTGGATTTACCGGTTTCTTTGGATTGATTGGCGCTGCATTTCTCGTCGAACTTTTCACCGGTCCCCGGCCATCCAAACTTTCAAAATCGCTCCTGCCTGCGATATCAATCGCAGCCCTCGCGGCGGTCTCTGCCCTCGCAGTGTACTTTTCACTTTTTCACAACCACCATTCCGGCGCCAGGCTGAATATCAAAGACGAGCCACAATTGGCTTCGACCGAAACATGGTCCCCCACGCTCGCCCCCGGCGAGAAACCCGACTTGCAAAAGATTCTAGACTCAGCCGGCAGTCTAATGAACGAAGGCAGCTACGAGGAAGCCTTGCAACACTACCTTTGGTATTTTGTTCATTCCCGGAATGACGCAAGCCAAAGGGGCGTTCGCCTTTCGTTCGCGCTTTCAGGCTGGATTGAGCTTGGCCGCCGCTATCCAAAGGCCAGGCAGTCGCTCGTTGAAATCCGCGATGCCGACGCCCGCCAATTTTCCGAAAGCAGCGGTTATGCTGACTTGTTCCAGGAAGTTGCCGGCATTAACCAATATCTCGGCGATAACGACGCAACGGTGTCATTGTTCAAAATGATTGAGAAACGCGATCCGCAACTGGCTGGGGAATGTTATTGGTACGCCGAAGAAACTCTGTATCAAAAAGGCGACTACGAAACATGCCGCCGATATCTGGGAGATCCGCAGACTGCCTTCGAGCGTATCCGCAGATTGTGGCAGACGACCAAACAATTCGAGACACAAGCCGCCGCCCGAAGGGATGAACAAAAAGAACGCTTTCAGGCCATGGCTAAGACCAATGCACTGTTTGTGCACGTCCCGGATTTCCCGGCGCCACCGCCCTTCGCCGACAATAATTTCGTAGAGCAAACATGCCAATTGATCGAAATTCTCGTGGCGACGGCAGGCAAATCCGACGCTGAAAAGATTCAAACTGAGGCCCTCGCCGTTCTCAACGACCCGCGCCTGGATACGGCAGTTGCCGACGCGGAAGAGAAAATTGCTGGACAAGGTACTGCTGAAAGCACGGATAAAATCCTGCTCGAACAACCACCGGTTGTCGTTGAAACCTTCCCCGTCTCCGGGACTCGTGACGTTGAATCGGGCGAAACAGAAATCCGGGTTCGATTCAGCAAGGACATGATGGATTCATGGAGTTGGTCCAGCGCATGGGAAAATTCCGCGCCTGAATTTATCGGCGCGCCGCATTATGAGCCCGATTCAAGGACGTGCGTCGTCAAAGCGAACCTCGAACCCGGACATATCTACGCCTTCTGGCTGAATTCCGACAGCTTTCAAAACTTCAAGGACACGGAAAGCCGTCCTGCGGTTCCCTACTTGTTGATTTTCCAAACCAAACCAAATAAAAATCCAAACTAAACCATGAAAATTAAGCCACTCCTCACGGCCCTACTACTTGGCATCGTTTGCCAGTTCGCCCCGCAAACCACCGTCGCACAAGACATCGATTCCATGCCGCCGGTCGTCGTCAAAACCGTCCCGGAATCCGGTTCAAAAAATGTCGCACCCGGAGAGTACGTCATCAAAGTCACGTTCAGCAAAAAGATGAGTGACCATTCCTGGAGTTGGTCGAATGCCTGGCAAAACTCCTCGCCCGATTTCATTGGCGATCCGCAATACGACCCCGCACACAAAACGTGCTCGGTGAAAGTAAAGCTGGAACCCAACAAAACCTACGGTTTCTGGCTCAATAGTGAAAATTATCACGGTTTCCGCGACGCTGAAGGTCATACCGGAGTGCCCTATCTCCTCGTTTTCAAGACAAAATCGAATTGAAATCGATTGCTTTATTAAACTTTAACGATACCTGATAAAAGTTCAAATAATAAGTAAATATTGTTTACAGTAAATAATATTTACTTTATGGTTTGTCCTCTATGAATGACAACAAACCATGGTTCGAAGTAGTCGTCCTCCCTGCTTTGCTCAGGCACGCCCGCGTCACGTATGGCCTGGCCATGCACCGGGCCTTGTCTGAAGCCGGGTACGACGATGTGCCCAAAAACGGCATGTACATCATCGGAGGGATGGCCCTGGGAACTGGCGAGGTACCGTTGGGGCAACTCATCAAAGAGTTGCGCGTCTCCAAGCAGGCCGCCGGCCAGCTCGTGGATACTCTCGTTCTGCGCGGCTATCTCAAGCGTGGTGAAGACCCGGAAGACCGCCGGAAATCAAACATCACCCTCACCGAGCGAGGCCGTGCCGCCGCGGCAATCCAGGCATCCGCGCGGGAAAAAATAGACATCCAATTAAACGAACGGGTCGGCAATGAGGACATCCTGAGAACACGTCGAACGCTCGCCGCATTGATTGATATGGGTCATGAGGCTGAACAGATTGGCGTTGAGGAAAATTAAGAGGAGGAGATTTCTGTTCCTTCTGTCTCAAAAGCTTTCTGTGGAACTGCCATGACCTCCACACGTCTCATTTCATTTCTCCCCGCTGCCACCGAAATGGTCTTCGCCCTGGGCGCCGGTGAAAGTCTGGTGGGCGTTTCCCACGAATGTGATTTTCCGCCCGCAGCCAGGGCAAAACCCGTTGTCGTCAAAGCTGCGTTGCCACTGGAAACAATGACCTTATCGGAAATTGACACGGCCGTGGCGCAACGCATCGGCAGCGGACAGAGCCTCTATGAGGTCGACGAGCGCCTGCTAAAAGAAATTGCGCCCACGCATATTTTAACACAGGAGCTGTGCCAGGTGTGCACGCCATCGGGCAATGAAATCACTCGCGCCCTGGCCGCCCTGCCAATCAAACCACAAATTCTTTGGTTTTCGCCCCATAAAATCGAAGACATTTTTGGCAATATGCGCGAACTGGGTGCCGCCATCGGACTGACGGCAAGCGCCGAAGCATGGATTAACGCTGCCCGCGCGCGCCTTCAAATAGTCGCTGAAAAGGCAAAAACCGTCTCGCAGCGCCCACGTATATTTTGCCTTGAATGGGTTGATCCATATTACTCCTGCGGTCATTGGGTCCCGGAAATGGTTGAGTTGGCCGGAGGCGAAGACGTCTTGGGACGAAAAGGCACGGACTCTGTGCGCATTCCATGGAGCAATATCGAACGATGGTCCCCTGAGATTGTCATCGTATCTCCTTGCGGCTTTGATACGAAAAAAGCGGTTCAACAGGCGGAACAACTGTTACAACAACCCGGCTGGAGTGATTTGCCCGCCGCGCGAAATGACCGTGTATACGCCGTGGACGCGAATGCGTATTTTGCCCGCCCCGGTCCGCGTGTCATCGACGGCGTGGAATTGCTGGCCCACCTGCTCCATCCGGAACTTTTCTCGTGGAACGGTCCACCGGACGCCTTTCGGAAAGTCAGCCGCCAAGATAAGCGCTCTTGACCTTTGGATTCTGCCGCAATTCCGCCGAACTGCCTTGCAAGACCACTTTGCCGGTTTCGAGCACGTAAGCGAAATGGGAAATGTCCAGGGCCAGATTCGCATTTTGTTCGACGAGCAAAATAGTCAGGCCCTGTTCGCGGTTGATTTCGACGATTTTCTCGAAGATGGTTTTGACCAAAAGCGGGGCCAACCCGAGCGACGGCTCGTCCAGCAATAACAGCCGGGGCCGGCTCATGAGCGCCCGACCGATGGCCAGCATCTGCTGCTCGCCGCCGCTCAATGTCCCGGCAATCTGTTTTTCCCGTTCCTTCAATCGCGGGAATATTATAAATACACGGTCGAGGTCTCGCCGGATGATTTCCCGGTCCTTTTGCAAGTACGCGCCAAGCTGTAAATTTTCGTAGACACTGAGGTTGGCGAAAATCATTCGGCCTTCGGGCGATTGCGATATACCGCGCGCGACAATTCGGTGAGGCGGCAGGCCGGCGATGTTTTGCCCCGCATAAATAATCTCACCGGAAGCAGGCTTCAACAGGCCGGAAATCGTCTTGAGTGTGGTGGTCTTGCCCGCGCCGTTTGCGCCCACCAGCGTAACAATTTTGCCTTCCGGGACGGAGAGGGAAATTCCATGCAGCGCGGCGATCGCGCCGTAATTGACGGCGAGATTTTTAATTTCCAGCATGGGACGGTTTGGATTCCTCTCCGAGATAAGCCTCGATCACTTTTGAGTTGGCGCGGATTTCAGCGGGCGCGCCTTCGGCGATTTTAACGCCGTAATCCAGCACGGCGATGCGTCGGCAAACGCCCATGACCACTTGCATGTCGTGCTCGACCAGGAGAATCGAAATTTGAAACCGGTCCTGGACGAATTGGATCAGGCGCATGAGTTCAACTTTTTCGTTGGGATTCATGCCCGCCGCAGGCTCGTCGAGTAACAGCAACTTGGGGCGTGTAGCCAGAGCCCGAACGATTTCCAGCCGGCGTTGGTCTCCGTAGCTGAGACTGTTGGCCATGGCATCGCGGAATTTTCCGAGATGAAAAATTTCCAGCAACTCAAAAACCGATGCGGCGATTTCTCTTTCCTCTTTAAAATACTCTTTGCCGCGCCACAGCGCATGCCGCGCGTCGCCGCGCAACCGCAGATGAAACGCCGCGCGCACGTTGTCGAAGACGGTGAAGGACGGAAACAACCGGATGTTTTGAAACGTTCGCGCGATGCCGCCGGCGGTGATTTGATGCGGCTTGCAGCCCGCGAGCGATTGATCATCGAAGAAAATACCGCCGGAAGTCGGCCGATAGACACCGGTAATGAGGTTGAAGACCGTTGTTTTGCCGGCGCCGTTTGGACCGATGAGACCGACCAGTTCATTCCGGCCGATTTCCAGGTCAAAGGCCGAAACAGCGGTCAAACCGCCAAATCGAATCGTCGCCTTATTTAGCTGCAACAACATTAGGGAATTAAAAAGGAAAAAGGAAAAAGGAAAAAGTCTTTGTAAGCATTATTCAGCTTGTTTTGGAGTTTTTCTTTGTAGAAACGACGATGGCGCCAAGAATCCGCTTTAACTCAAGGCATTCGTCCAACAGCGGCTGCAATCTCGAACGCGAAATGATTCCCGTAGTTGCCAACAGGCGCAACTGATAACGGGTTTCGCGGGCCTCTTTCAGCGAAATATTGTTTTTACTGATGAAATCCGCACGGCTTTGTGCCGCCGGAGCCTCCTCTACATTTGAGCCAATGCTGGTGCCGGAACGAAGCAATTGCCTGCCAAGTGTCGTATTTACCCACGATCGCCCTTCCAGAAACTGACAGAGCTTAATAATACGAACAGCAAACTTGAATGTTCTTTCCTCAATGTCGCGCAAAGTTTCATTCGCATCTTTCATGTTTGATTCCTTTTTACTTTTTACTTTTTAATTCTGAATAGTCCTTGCGGCCTGGTCAGCATCAACACCACCAATAAGAGCGAGTAAATAATCATCCGTGTATTGCCAATCCAACTAAGCGGAAACTCGGTGGCAAAGCCAGGGAGATGCTCGATGTCCTGGAGAGAGCGCAGTCCTTCGGGCAGCAACGTCAAAAGAATCGCAGCCAGGACCACGCCGGGCGTATTACCCATGCCCCCCAGAATCACCATAACCACGATTTCAATCGATTTCATGTAGCCGAATCCATCGGGCGTCAGATACATCTTGGAATGCGCGTATAGGCCGCCCGCGATCCCCGCGAAAAATGCCCCGATGACAAACGCGGTGACTTTGTATTTGACCGGATTAACGCCGACGGCGGCGGCCGCGATTTCATCGTCCTGCACGGCAATAAAACCGCGACCGTAAGTGGAATGGACGAGGGCAACGATGACATAAATGGTCACGGCGGCGATGGCAAACGTCCAAAAGAAGTTCGTCCAGCCGTGAGCCACACTATAGCCGCGCGCGCCGCCCACCGCGTCCATATTTTGAAGCACAACGCAGATGATTTCGCCAAAGCCAAGGGTCAGGATGGCCAGATAATCACCGCGCAACCGCAAACTGGGGATACCAACGACCAGTCCCGCCACGGCGGCAAACAATCCGCCCCCAATCAGCGCCAATGGAAAGACCACGGCAGCCAATGCAGGACTCACGTTCGAGAACTGGTTCGTAATAACGGCCGCGGTGTACGCGCCCACAGCCATAAAACCGGCGTGGCCGAGCGAGAATTGCCCGGTGTAGCCGTTAATTAGATTCAGGCTGACGGCCAGGATGATGTTGATACCGATATCGTATGAGACATAAAGCCAGTAGGATTGGATGTAATTCTCAAAAAGCGAAATCACCAGGCACAGGACCACGATTGCCAGAAGCGTACATTTGGGAAAGGCTCCGGCGCCTTCTATGGCGGAAATGGAAACGGCTTTTGCGCGTTGAATATGGGGTCCGATTTTTTCCTGAAGACTCGACCTCATACTTTTTCCACGTCCTTTTTGCCAAGGAGGCCGGAGGGTTTGATCAGCAGAATGAG
>DASXFM010000400.1:0-4301 GCA_036489615.1 Verrucomicrobiia bacterium
GAACCACGACAATAACCATCAACTACTGGACACGGTATGAAAACACGATTTCATCGAATCTTCATTGGGCTGGCGGCGTTGGCGGTTGCGGCACTGATTTGGCTTCCCTGCCTGCACTTCATTTTCACCAAACCGGTTTCCCATTTTCGGCAGGAACAGGGACTTTCACCGGAGGCGCGTCAACTGGCGGCCAGGCATCTGCAGCTCTGGATCGACCCCGCGTTGCGCGCCAGCGAACTTAACAAGATGCGGGCCAGTAACGCGGAATGGGATTTCATGGGACGTAGTTACCTGGTCTGGTCGCTGGCGAACATGGCGTTGCGTGATCCGGCGTCCAAACCGCTTTATCTGCGAACGATGGACCAAATCATCGATGAAACCCTGCGGCTGGAAAAGCAGGAGGGAATGTATTTCTTTCTGATGCAGTACGCGAAGGAAGGGCCTTATATCATGCGACCGCCGCACAGTCTTTTTCTCGACGGTGAAATTGCACTGATGCTGGCATCGCGACGGGTGGTCGAAGAAAAGCCGGAATATAAGCCCCTACTGACTGAGCGGGTGAATGCGATTGTCGCGCGTTTCCAGAAGAGCCGGCAATTGCTGCTGGAGAGCTATCCGGACGAATGCTGGATGTTTGATCATGGTGTGGCGTTGGACGCCATCAAGACGGCTGATTATCTCGACGGCACTGATCATTCGAAATTGATCCGCGACTGGATTGCCATGGCGAAGCAGAAACTCGTGGATCCCAAATCGGGGCTGTTGATTTCGAGTTTTACCACGCGCGGCACGCCGCTGGGCGGTCCGGAAGGCTCGACGATTTGGATGGTGTCGCACAGCCTGCAATTGCTGGACGAAGACTTTGCCCGCGATCAATACGAGCGCGCTCGAAAGAACCTTGGCACGGTTACGCTTGGTTTTGGTTACGCGCATGAATGGCCGGATACCTGGAAAGGCGACGCCAATGTCGATTCGGGTCCAATCATTCCAGTGTTTAACATTAGCGCCGGGTCGAGCGGCATGGCATTTATCGGAGCCAGTTCGTTTGGAGACGACAAGTTTCTGACATCGCTCGCGGCGACGCTGGACTTCGCGGGATTTCCGTCGCGAACGGCCGGCCGGTTAAAATACTGCGCGAGCAACCAGGTCGGCGATGCCGCCATGCTTTACGCCGCAACGCTCGGACCGCTTTGGGAAAAAATAAAAACAGGAGCAAAGCCATGAAAATATTTCCAGGAAAGACACCTTCCATTTTTCAACGAGGCGAATTTTTATCGCCCAGAGATCTGATCCAGCGCGCCGCGGCCATTAGCGGATTGTTTCTGTTGCTTCATCTTGCCGGGTTCCGCGAATTTACGGGTATATTGAACGGAACGATTGGCTCGCTTGCCCTGGGCTGGAAGCTTTCAACCTTTCTGGCGATTTTTTATATCGTGATATATTTGGCGTTTGTGATCGTGGTTCCCGTGCTGGTTTTGGCAGCGGGGATTTTGATGGTTTGGGGGCGGATCAGGAAGAAAACGGGCTCGTGAATCAAGCATCGGGCGGATTGGACAGATCCGACGGATCGGCGGATAATTCTTGCCTTTGTTTGCTGGTGTCCGCAACGTTTTCGCACTCATGAGTTCTAAAAAGATTTTCATTGGCACGGACAACGGGGGGACGACGTGTAAAACCGCCGCCGTGTGGGAAAATGGCGAAGCGGTCACCACAAAGTTGCTTCAGCGCTCCACAAATTCGGCGAACGGGCGCGATGCCGTCGTCGCCAGTTGGATTTCGTCGATCACCGAATTTCTTGCGGAAAACAACTTGTCATGGGCGCACGTGCAAGGCGTTGGCCTGGCCATTCCCGGGCCGTATGAACGGTACGGCGTTCTGGGCAAATCTGCGAATCTGGCCGCGAGTTTCGCCGGATGGAACGTTCACGCTGATTATAGCCGCGCGCTCACAAAGGAGGCCGGCCACGAAGTATCGCTGGTGGTTGGCAACGATGGCAAATGCGGCGGTGTGGCGGAAGCGCAATTGGCCCGGGGAGATTCCCGCGCTTCGGTGCTGATGCTGATGCCGGGTTCGGGCCTGGGCTCGGCGTTTATCGGAGCGGATGGATTGCCGCTGGAAGGCGACACGCTTTCAGGAATGGAAACCGCGCACATGCCGGCGCCATTGCATCTGCTGGGCGTCACCGGCAAACCGTTCCCGTGCGGTTGCGGCCGCGACTGGGGCTGCATTGAGGCCTACACGACCATTTCCGGTTTGCCACGATTGCTGGAAGAGAAACTTTTGAAATATCCCGAACACGAACTGGCGAAAGCCGCCGGCACTCCGAAAGAGAAAGCGTTGTCGCTCCGCACTCGTGCACAGAAGGGGGATGCACTGGCACAAGAGATTTTCGATTTCCAGGCCCGTGCACTCGGTTTTCACGTGGCCAATCTCACGCTCGCGCTGGACGCGGGCATTGTCGTCATCGGCGGCGGCTTGATGGATCCGGAATCGACCACGCCGGAATTTCGCGAGCATTATTTGCGCCTGGTCCGGGAAAGCGCGCAGAAATATTTCTTTCCGTCGCAACGTGGCATCCAATTTGTCCCGGCGGCACTGGGCGATTTGTCGCAGGCGATAGGGGCGGCGTTGATGGCGTTGTATTCTCTAAAAGACATTGAAATGTTAAAGCGTTGAAACGGTTCAGAGTCCGGAGTCCTTCGTTAAAGGCTTGAAACAATACTTCCGAATCATAAAACTGTTTGAATGTCTTTGATTGCAGAAATTGAGCCGTTGAAGCAGGCGGCCCTGGCGGAATTTAAAAGTGCGCCGGACCTGGCCGCGCTGGAACAGACGAAAGGGACCTGGATTGGACCCAATGGCAAGTTCACGGCGTTGATGAAGCAGCTTGGCACCCTGTCCAAAGAGGAAAAGCCGGCGGCGGGCAAGGCCATTAACGCCGCCAAAGTCGAACTGGAAGCCGCCCTGGCGGCGCGACGTGAAGAATTCGAAATGGCCGCGGCCCTTCCCAAACAGCCAACCGATTTCACTTTGCCCGGACGACGCCGCGCGATCGGCAAGTTACACCCGCTTACGCAGGTCACGGACGACATCGTCCGCGCATTTCGCAAAATCGGATTCGTCGTGGCTGACGGCCCGGAAATCGAAGACGAATACCATTGCTTCGACGCGCTCAACACGCCGGCGGACCATCCCGCGCGCGACGCGCAGGACACCTTTTATTTGCAGCCGGACGCGAAGAATTCAAAGTGGTTGCTGCGCACGCACACGAGTTCCGTGCAAATCCGGGTAATGAAATCGCAGCCGCCGCCGGTGCGCATCATCGTGCCGGGACGGGTCTATCGCCGCGACAACGCCGATGCGACGCACAATCCGACGTTTAATCAAATCGAAGGTCTTTACGTGGATAAGGGAGTGACGGTGGGCGACCTCAAAGGCACGGTGGAATTTGTCTTCAAGCAATTGCTGGGCACGGAAACAAAAATCCGGTTTCGGCCGCACTACTTCAGTTACACCGAGCCGAGCTATGAAATTGATTTCAGCAATGCGCTGGTCAAAAAGCTGGGGAAAGAATGGCTGGAAATCGCCGGGTGTGGCATGGTCCACCCGCAGGTCTTTGAGAACGTCGGCTACGATGCCAATGTTTGGAGCGGCTGGGCCTTTGGTTTCGGGATTGAACGCATTGCGATGCTGCGCTATGGCATTAATGATATTCGGCTGTTTTACGAGAACGATGTGAGGTTCTTAAAACAGTTTTGAAGACGTTAAAACGTTAAAACCCGGATATTGTATTGAGATTTCCAGAGGGTTTTTATTTGGGCATTCATTTAAGTCAGTGGCCGCTCTCCCTCACCCTAACCCTCTCCCGCTGGGAGAGGGAATAGCCATCGGCAGTCTCTGCTCCTTGCGATTGAGCGTTGGGCCTATTCCGCCGCAGTATTTTCATAGTTTCGGACGATGATTCTCCCTCTCCTGCCGGGGTGAGGGTGAATGACTGACTCCACGACTATTTCCCAAGCCAAGAACACCAGAACAATTTTGTGGGTCTCTAATGCAACGCAATTAAAAATCACACCTGGAAATGCATGTAGCTGCGACACTTACATTGGAATGAAAAACACAATAAATCCAAATGCAATATCCGGGTTAAAAGGTTGACCCGCCGCCGCTTCGCTGTGGCCCGGCAAGAACAGAGGGGTGGGCTCGGAATGCACCGCGGGTTCGTCTTTGCAATTTGTTATTTTGGCGGTTTTGATTAATCTGGCGACGTGACTTCGGTACATCAGTCTGCGCCTGATTCG
>DASXFM010000524.1:0-6301 GCA_036489615.1 Verrucomicrobiia bacterium
GTCGCCGATCTTTTTGACGGATGGATCCGGCATATCGGCGGCATAAACTGGATTGGTATAAGTGACCGCCCCTTTTGGATGTTCGGTCGAACAGCCTGGCAGAAGGAACAGAGGCAGAATCAGAATTGGAAATAAAATAAATTGGTTCATGCGAAGTTCGGCTCCCAGAATAGCTGGGTTCCAACGTCGATGACAAAGAGTATATATTAAGGATGGGACCCGTTACACATGTTACATCGTTGCGTATCAAATACTTAGTGTGTTACGCACCCCGTTACAAATTGTTGCAGACCCGTTACGTTGTTGAATTCCAATTACTTAAGATGTTACATTAACGTTATTGGCGCACACGAGGAATAGGACCTATGGGACAAATAGGACATATGCGACGCGAGCCGCGACAAGGTTCAACGCCGTCCGCGAACTTCGCTCAAGGTTGCAGCTTAATGGACCTAATATTAACAGGCTGCCAGCCGTTCTTGATTGGATGGACGGCCAGCGTCACATCACCGGCATTCAGGATTTCAACGGTGCCAATTTGCACTGAGGTGTAGTGATAGAAATCGGCTGTTGTCGGCGTCGTGCAGTGAAAATCGTGGTTGGCAACGGAAACTTGAAACGAAACTGGATTGGGTCCGGCGATTTCGGCGGTAATGTTAAACTTGCCGGGATGAGTCACTCTAAAAGTCCAGTCGGCCCAATCATCTGAGTTAAACCAGTAACCGATATTGTCATGAGATGTACCGGGCTCATATTGGATTTGTGAACCGTGCAGGCTGGCGTCGCCGGCGGTCAGCGAGATCGAACGGTCATTGTTTTGAGGGATCGGAACCGTAATCACTTCGGGCGCGCCATCCAGTTTTACGACGACGGTGGAAGAAATGTCATCCGGCGCATGCGGCGGCAGGAAGATTATCGCGCCGTCTTTGCCTGTTTCCGTCTTGAGCGGCGTGGAAGGAGCCACGAGAAGAGACGCCCGTTTAATATGATTCGATAATGGAATCACAAGCTGGCCATCCGCAGGCCAGTCAAAAACGTGGAGGTAAATTGTCGTGTGGTTTCCGGAGGTTTTCGACGTGCAACGTCCCCACGGCAATTGCCTCGTGAATGGTCCGGCGCTGGTTCCATAAACGGCCGTGCCGTTTACTTTCATCCATTGGCCAATTTCATTTAGTCGTTCGATGGAAGCATCAGGGATCAAGCCCTCGCCAGTGGGTCCTACATTGAGCAGATAATTCCCACCCTTGCTGGCGATATCTACGAGATTCCGAATAAGAGTCTGCGTCGATTTCCAGTCGTTATCATCCCGTTTGAAGCCCCACGTGTCATTCATGGTCATGCAGGTTTCCCAATCGTGACCAGGCAGCCCGTTTGGCGGAATATATTGCTCGGGCGTTTCGTAATCTCCCGCGCCTTTGACTCGGTCATTGATGATAATTTTTGGATCCAGTTTCCGGAGATAGGCATACAATTGCCGTCCATCTTCATCCGTCCATCCGTTCATCCATTGGCCGTCGAACCAAATCAGGCCGGGATGATATTTGGCAATCAATTCCGCAAGTTCAGTCTCCATGTATTGGACATAAGCCACCTTCTGGCCCGGAATAAAGCTGGTAGGGTTAAAGGCCGGGTGGTCGGGATCTGAATTGGCCGGCGCCTGGTCCGGGCTGTGCCAATCCATGATGGAATAATACACGCAAAACTTGATGCCATGGCGGTGGCACGCCTTGCTGAGTGCCAGAAGCGGGTCCTGATGCCACGGCGTGGCGTCCACCACGTTGTAATCCGTCGCAGCAGTTTTGAACATGCAAAAACCCTCGTGATGTTTGGACGTGATCACCAGGTATTTCATCCCGGCGTTATGCGCGGCTTCAGCCCATTGGTCCGCGTCGAACTTTACCGGGTCAAAATGCGGGGCGAGCGTGGCGTATTGCGCCCGGGGAATGCGCATGTCGGTCATGATCCATTCACCGGCGCCGGATGTTGGCTTGCCATCCCAATAACCAGCGGCCTCGGAATAAAGCCCCCAATGAATGAACATGCCGAATCGCGCGTCGCGCCACCATTCCATGCGCGCGTTGTGTTGCTTCGGGTTTTCTCCGGGGACATTGTCTGCCGGGTCGGCGTGAACCGGGATTATCAAGCCGCAGAGCACCAGGAGGAGGAAAACAGTTGTTCGATTCATTTTAAATCAGGGCAGCAGACTCCATTTACTTTATAATAATTCAAGAATATAAAAACTTTCCGGCACGGTAGAAGGCACTGCATTGGTAATGCTGAAAGTCGTACCTGAAAACGTATTGGTCGATATTGGGATCCACTGCCCGAGGGACAGCGACAGGTTGGTGCTGGTCAAAACAGCAAGCGGCAAACCCGCCGTGCCGTTCGTTCCATTGATGATTAAATTCGAACCGGACAAACGAATGCCCACGATATCCGGATGCGCCGGCGTAACCGGCGTAATGTCCCGCACCTGGAAAAGATTGACCTGAGCGCTGGGATTATTCCCGCTCAAATCCCAGCCGGTCAGCAAAATTTGCTCCAAGCCGGTATTATCCGCCACAAATGTGCCAAGGATGTAATAGCCGGGGGCGCCACCCGGCGAACTGAAAAGGGGCGCGGAGTATCCAACCGGTCCTGAAGAGTCCGTCCCGTACGAAACATTGCCGGCAACGCTGCCACTCAAATTTTCCCAGCGGGCGTCCGTGGCGCCAATACGGCAATCTTCCACCCACAACTGGACTTCGTAGGTATGGCCCGGCGTCATCCCACCCCAACTAAACTGGGCGCTCGAACCGTTGGCCCAAGTGGCATATTCGAGAAGACTATTGTAATTCGCGTTGCCGGTGTTGGGTGAATCGAAATAGGGCCCAACATTGCCGCCGGGGAAGTTGTTGCTTAAATCAGGCAGGTCGGAGATTCCCTGGAACTTCACGCCATTAACCGGCAAACCGGCAGCCCCGCCACCATAAGGGGCCCAGGAAGCAAAATATTTTCCGTTAGTAGCTACGTCTGACGCCCCCGAAACCTCCACCGGCGATTGCCAGGCGATGAGATTCGTGTATACCACCAGATTTACCGCATCTGTCGAGCTTCCTTCAATATTGCTGATAACCAGATCGTACGTGCCGGCATTAGTGGCCTGAACATTGTTCAAAGCGATTGTGGAATTGATTTGTCCGTTTAACTTCGTCCCGTTGAAGTACCATTGGTAAGTCTCCGGCCACCAACTGACATCGCCAACGTAGAAACTGGCCGACGATCCGACGGCGCAAACCTGGGGTGAAGATTGCGGTATGGTGATGATGGGCGGCGTGCTGATTTTTTGGCTCGCATAAACAACCACCTGCTTGGGACCATACGCAATGGATTGTCCGATGACCTGGTTTGTTCCCCCGGCACCGCAGAAATACCACAAGTTTGCGCCTCCGCGCCATCCGGCCACGCTATTGATCGTGAAATTTTGTGCCGAATTGGCTGTGTTGGCAGTGATTAGATAATCGGTGGTAGCGCTTGAAACCATCAGCATTTCGACATAACCGCCAGAATCGGTAATCCCATTTCCGATCCAGGAGCTTGTATCCGTATTGTAATAGGAATATGCGGACGGATGCGTCAACGCGCCCCCCATAGCACGAAGCTGGCTCCCAATCATCCTGATGATCTGCCACGTTGGGGAGTTGGTCGTCACCTGGTAGGCGCCCCACCACCAGACACCCTCGGCGCCATGGATAATCGGAGTATAGGCCAGGTACATCCGGTTGGTGTAATTCCAGCCGGTGTCATAGGCTTCCAATACCATAAAATGCGGGCTGGCATTGGAAACAACGTTGATAAAATCCATGTCTCGTTTGATGTCATCAACATTTCCGCTACCGCTGGACGGGTAGCAATCCTGCGAATAGGCCGTGCCGCCTCCGGCCCATTCATCGCAGTAGCTCACTGTCGTATTATTGGCCCCCTGATAAAAAAAACAACCATCGTTGACCCAAACCGGTTTGCCGCCGCCGTATTTCAACATAAAGTTTCCATCATCCACATAATTCGCCAGGTCCGGGTCCATGTAATCCGGGTTGGGAACTTCATCGTTCCACCAATTGACACCCACCTCATCCATGTTCTCCCACATCAACAGGGCCGGGTTATTTGAAAATGCCGTCAATTGGTTATAGAGACCGCTACCCACCTTCAATTCATCTTCCGCCGGATACTCGGGAGTCATGCACATCCAGTTGTCGACGTTATTCGAGCCGTAGTAATTTTCCGTCCACATTTGATCGACGATGCACATGCCGTTACTCGCGGCCGCATTCAGATTCGTGAGCGTAAGCCAGGTGAGATTTTGCAGCCACGCCGAATCATCCCAGTCGTGATCATATACGGCGATGGTGTTGCAATAATTGCTCATCTCGGCAAGATGCGCCACATCATTATGAATGGGCGGCGGGCCTCCGGCATAGTCATAGATGCCAACGACGAACATATTGGTTCCGGCGTGCTGCACATAGGTCGCCCGGGCCGATGAGCAGTGAAGAATCGCAATGAAAGACGCGACCAGTGCCAATCGCGCGAGCCATCGGCCTGGCTGCCAGGTGATGAACAGCATGCAACTCTTCCTCCCAATGAACTGAAGAGAATGAGCCTCGTCCCTCGGCTGCAAAGAGCCCGCCCTCATCCCGGCCCTCTCCCCCTGGAGAAGGAGAATTGTCGCCCGATGGTTTCTACGACGAATGATCATAGCGCTTCAGGGGTTCAATGCATTCTTCAAAAAAAAGCGGGTACCTGTTGGCCCATAATTGTCTTGGCGTACCCGCAACGGATGTGTTTGATGCTAAATCCCGATTCGGCAGGAGTTCACGGGTTCTGCCAATAACCAGATTTGAACCCGATAAACTCGTGCCGGAGACACTTCGGTGGTCTCTTATTTTGATGAACGATTCGGACGGCTCACGGCAAATAGAATGTCCGGTAGAAGGCATCCGGATGATTCGTGGCGCCTGTGTCGGTGAACTGGCAGGCTCCATTGGCTGACGCCGTATTGGTGGTAATATTCTGCCAAACGACTGGCGGCGTCACATTCGTCGCGTATTGCAGGATGTATTCATAACCGGGGATGCCCGTGAAATTCAGTGTTGTGCTTCCACTTCCCTGCGGGCTGCCGTTGCCATTCTTGACGATACCGGCGATGGTGTCCTGCTGGTTGGTGTACGCTCCGCTCACGGCAAAGATTACCGCGTTGCCGCCGCTGTAGTTGCCCGCGCTGGAGGCCCAGGTGAGGTTAATGCTTGTGACCGGGCTGGTAATATTGGTGACACCGATGTTCAGCCAATGCATTACGGGAACATTTCCAAATGTCTGGATTCCGCCATTCCCGACGTCCACCCGGCCGGCAGCCGTATACGCCACAGCAGTGGTATTGAACCAATCCAGGGCGGTAAAGGTGCCGGTTTCGGACGTGCTGTCCGCGTGGTTCACCTGATAATCGACAACGATGGGCCCGTGTCCTGCCGAGCACAGGAATGAAAGTCCCCAGACGGTAACTGGAGTTGCCAGAGTAATGGTGTCAGACGTGGAGGCGTCGATATACGCCACGTCATCGCTCGTATAGCTGGGGGCCATCACGTAGGTAATTTGGTTGGCCGTCGTAATCCAGGAACCGGCGTTTGGGACGCCACTGCCGGCGGCAAACGAGGGGGTTGTGCTGTAGCCCTTCTCGTACCAACTGGTTCCGGTATTGCCGGTCCCATTGTCCATCGAAGCGGTGGTGTAACTGCCACCGGTGAATTCCTGGGCGGTTGCAGGCACGATCATGCCTTCGTTATAGCCAGTGAACGCGATGGGGCTGTAATTGCCGCCGGTTGAACCGCTGAGAGCCAGCCAGCAGGTGTTGCCGTTGGATGCCGATGTCAAAACGATGCGTGTTACCGGGCTGGTTGTATCACTCAAAGTAATGTTTACATCGTCAATGTACGGAAGACCGCCCGCGCCCCAGTATCCGAAGCCGCGCGCAGCAGCGTCCACACGCCCGCCGACACCCAGGGCAATCGGTGCGCTGCCATTAAACCAATCGGGCGCGACGATTTGGCCGTGCTCGATGGTTCCATCGGAGTGATATATCGCGTAGTTATTGGTATTAGGCCCGAAACCCGAACTGCCAAGGAACGAAAGGCCTGAGTAAGCTGCAGGCGTTACCAACGTCATCGTGGCGCTTGGGACTGTGGAGTTGATGAATATGGCGTCGTTATTTGTGTAGCTGGGCGCCATCGCATAGGAATATTGGATGCTGTTGGAAGTATATGAA
>DASXFM010000526.1:0-3369 GCA_036489615.1 Verrucomicrobiia bacterium
TTCAACTTTTTAACGCTTCAACGTGGCGACAGCCATCACTGATTCGCGACGTCCCCGCGTTCCGATTTTGGCGCGACGGCCATGAGGATGCCGTTGATGACGAGCCAGACCCCGTAGAGGCCGACCATTATAGCTGCGGCAAAGGGTTTCATCAGGAAAATCCCGATGGCCAGAAAAAAGAGCAGGGCAATCACTGGAACACACATCAATCCGCTCCCGATAATGATTTTGCGGATGCCATTGGCGCGGACGGCTGCCGTGCGTTCCTTAAACAGCTTTGTCGCCAGTTCGTTGGCTTCCGGAACACTGAACCCCTGAATCATCAGGTAGCTGACGATCTGTTCCTTTGAATCGCCCCACATGGCTTTTGCGCGGGCTTCGTGCTCGGCCTGGGTGCGGTCCACCAGGCCCAGGCGCGGGTCAGGCCTGCGGGCGGCAGGGGAACGAGCGGTTTCGGCAGCCGGGTGCGCATTTAAAGCCACAGCGATGCGCATGGGCGAAGGAGTCGGCCCCGGAGGAGGCGTTTCGATTACCGATGAAACGGAAACCGGCGATTCGAAGGTTGCTACGGCAGTGCCGGACTGGGGCGGCGGTTCCATCAGCCGAATAATAGGCGAAGCCGAAGGTTCGGACGGGAAAAGGCGGGCGATAGTATCGTTGGCCGAGATGGTGCCGTCACTGCCGCAAGTGGGACAGGCCACTCGTGCGGGCATTCTTCCGTTTACGGGTTCTACGTCAAATGCGTAGTGTTGCCCGCATTCACACTCTATTTTTATCGGCACCATACATTTCTGACACTGCATTGACCGATGGGGCGATCATAGGACGTTGGTGGAAATTTGTCGAGAAGAATAAGTGAATTAAGTACGGCGATGCCGGCGATTTTGTTTTTTGATTCTTCAGATGAAAAAAATCGATAATGCTTCAACGTTTTCTGGCCGCTACTGTCTGACCTTGGAGCGAGTCGATGACGATGAGGCGAATTGTGAGCAAAAAAGTTTCCAATTATTTACGAATTGTTCACGACAAGTTCACAAGGCTGTGGGACCGTGCCGCCATGACGGGCCTGTGCCTTGAGACGGATAAAACATGCGAAAACAATGGCAATTCAGAGGGTCGTGTCCCAATTGTCTTTAGCCATGTCTCAAAATTGTCATTGACTGTTTGTGACTTTTCACAGACACTAGGTGGTATAAATTGGTCAGGCAGGCAATTGAAAGGTACCGCTAAATGTTCGCTGTAAAATTATGAATGCACAGTCTTTAAATTCTCCGGATGGGGTGAGGAATGTGGTCGTCGCCTGTCTGTTGGGGGTCGTAACCAGCACGGTGTGTTTGCAGCAGTCCCTGGCGCAACAGTCCCCATCTCAGGAGGTTATCTTTGCTGACCCGCTAAAACAGATCAATTGGATTTCCGGTCCCCAGAATGTCGGTGTCGGCGATTTTGCCAACGTAAATATTCCCGCCGGGTATCGTTTTTGCGACGCCGGCGGCGCCCGGTTGATTTTGGAAAATGCAAATACGCCTGTACCCAACGATCTGATTGGTGTTTTGGCTGACAAGGGCGGAACATGGTGGGCCGTTCTTGAATACGACAAAAGCGGATACGTAAAGAGCGCCGATATGGCGCAGATTGATTCAGCAGCGGTCTTGAAAGCGGTGCAAAAACAGCTTCAAAACCAGGATAATGGGCGTGGTATTACATCCGTAACGTGGCAATCCCAGCCGGCTTTTGATGCTCAGGCTGACTCACTTGCGTGGTCGCTTCAGGTTCAGGCGGGTTCGTCAAAGACACTGAATGAAGGTGTCGCCCTGCTGGGCAGGTACGGAGTTCTGGAGGTTACCGCTGTGCGTTCGTATCCGCTGGCCGCTGCTCCGGCCCTAAGCCAAATCGTGTCACAGAACATCAGTTTTAAAGACGGAGACGCTTATTCGAATTATCAAAATGGGGACAAAGTGGGCGAAATCGGACTGGCCGGCTTAATCGCTGGAAATAATAGCAATAACCATGCAACTGCGGCCGGCGCAGCTGCCTGGGTTTATTGGGTTTACTCCGGCCTGGCCGTGTGCGCGGCGTTCGCCGGAGGCATGGTCTTGGTCTCGCGCAAGAAAAGCCGCCGGCATCATTCCGTGCGCCCCGCTGTTTCATCTGTTTCCACTCCCGCCGTCGCGCAGGCCGCCTCTGTTGCACAACCTGCGCCTGCTGTGCAGGTTGCGTCCGTAGCTCAGGCTCCCGCTGTGTTAACCAACGTAAAATTGAATGGCAGTTCCAAAACGAACGGTTCCAATGGGGAAAGAAACGGAAAGCATTTCCATCGCAACCGCAAGAAACGGGTCTTCAATTACCCGAAGTTTTACACGCACGTCATGAAGGAGTTGTCCTTCCATTCGTACGATGCCAGCCCGTCGATGGCAAACGGCAAATCCCGCAATGGACATACGAACGGTTATACCAACGGGCATAATACTAACGGAGCCAATGGACACACCCACGGGACAAATGGCTCAAATGGATCAAATGGCTCGGAATCAAATGGTTCCGTTAAAACCGGGATCGAAGAGCTCATCGCCACGCAGAAGTCTTTGATTCAGGAGCAAAAATGCCTGCTGGAGCAGCAGACCCGATTAATCGAGGAGAAGCGTTGGCTCATTGAGGAACAGACCGCTTTCCTTAAAGGTCAGACCGGCATGATGAATGAGGGGCAATTTCCGCTGAAATTTGAGTAATCGTTAAGGCGTGGTGGCGAACATAATTTCGCCCAATTTCCTCGTTTTGCGCGTCAAAGTTGTCGCGCGAGAACAAGTGTACTGACCCAAGGCAGTCGGGCATTCTAAGTTTCTTTCAACTTTTTGCTTGACGGATTCCATTTTTTATAGTTCTTATAGTTTTATAGTCAGCGGGAGGTTTGAAGTTTGCAGCGATTTTAGAATTAACTGCCGTCTTTTTTGGGAGGGACGGATAACGTGCTGTATATGAAAAGTGCCAAAGTCGTAATAATTGCCGTTTTAGGAGTGTTAGCCGTCTCCGTGGCCTCAAGCAGGGGTCAAGTATTGAATTTGGCGGGCGCGACGTTTGAAGGATCGCTTACCAATCAGGTGTTGATGAACTCTGGAACCGGAGCGAATGACGGCACAGTGTCCACATGGGTTTACAGTGCTCCATCCGTTGATCCTAACGGACTTATATTCATTTATCAGTTGGAAAATCAGGGGCCTGACGAAATCACCGGTGCCAACTTCAACAATTTTAGTCCAAGCCAATACATTGGCAGCGGGTCGTATTCCAATATCTTTAACGTGAGTTTGCCGGGATCTTTGAAACCACCAGGTACTTTGTTTCCAAATTTTACCTTTGATACAGTTACCACCG
>DASXFM010000540.1:0-4738 GCA_036489615.1 Verrucomicrobiia bacterium
ACGAGGAAATCCTGGAATGGTGCTACACGACGGGCCGGCGGCTCGATGAAATCGACCTCATCATCTGGAATGAGTACATGCGCAAACGCGGCTGGAACGATGAAGCCACAGCCCGGCTGACAACCTGGAAAGGCGAAAGCGGCCACACCAACCGCACCGATTTAATCACCATCCCCGACTATCACGACGTGCTCGAAGGGCGGAAACCGTAAAGAACAGTGCCGATACGATGGGTAGCCGGGTTTCCCGTCACTGCCAATAGCGGGTCATCAGTTCGTGCGTCCATTGGGGCTGACGAATGGGACCATGGGGCAAAAATTCCTGCATCACCGGTTTGATATCAAGCACCGGCGTGCCGTTAATGGCGTCCAGTCCCTGTACGATCAGTTGCCGGCCCTGCCGGCCAACCAGGCGCGCAACCGAGACGCCGAGCCGGTTCGGGCGGTTCTTTCCGCGCTGGGCAAAAATGCCAACGCGAGGCCACGCCGTATTTCCACGCGGATGCCGTGCGCTCCGTTCAATGGCGTCATCGGGAACCCGGTTGAAGAAATAGACGACCTCGATATGCGAAAACTCCTCCAGGCCATCCAACGCCTCCGCGGCAAACTCCGGGCTGAGATCTATCCGGGCTTCTATGTCGCCCCAGTCATCGTCGCGCACATCATCACGGGAACTGGTCACGTAGCCAATGGGAGTCAAAGTGATCGTCATGGTGGATCTATGAGTTGATTTGAGAAATCCGCGGTTTCTATTCCTTTTCCCAAAGCGTTCCGCCCAGGTTTTCCCAAAGCGGTTTCAGGTCGTGATCATCCACGGCCATTTTTTTGACGGCGGCATTATCAATCTTGGCGGCTTTTTTGAGCCATTGCTCGGCCTGCTTCCACTCGCCGAGTTGCGAACAGTAGCAGGCCAGGTTGTAGGGAAATAAATATTCTGCGGGAAATTTTGGTTCCGCGCCGAGGAGAATTTTTTTAGCTTCCGGGATGCTGCCGCCAGTCTTCCGGCGCGTGGCATAGGCCAGGTTGATCCAGGCGAAAGATTTCTCGGGGAGCGTTTTGGCCACGTCATGGGCCACGTCCACTGCCTGGTCCCATTGTTTGGCCTGGGCATAAACCTGGTAACGCACCGTAAGCACGGCGGGATGAGTCCGTTCGGAAGGAGAAATTTCCCGGAGTTCATCGTCCGCTGATTCTACATCGCCCAGGCCCAGCCATCCCTCCGCCGCCTGCACTCGAAAAAAATCCGGCGTGTCCAATGGCTTGATCTTCTTTTTCACCCGCCCCAAATGTTGCAATGAATCGCCGGATAACAAGGACAATCCGTGTTTTTCCCGTGAAATAAATTTTACGTTCCCGGCCCGCACTGGCATTTTAAAGGTCCATGGTCTCTCAAAACGGCATTTTGGATGCGTTGCGCACGGTGAAATATCCGGGCTATTCGCGCGACATCGTTTCCTTCGGGTTGGTGCGGGAGGTGCAGGCCGCCAACGGCGCGGTCAGCATCGTGCTGCAATTGACCTCGGCCAATCCGGAAGCGGCGCAGCAGATCAAAGGCGAGATTGAACAAATCGTGAAAGGATTATCCGGCGTCAAACAGGTATCTGTGGACGTCAAAATGCCCGCTGCCGGCCAGCCGCCGGCGGGAAAAAATCCCTTTGATAACCAGGCCCGCGTGCCCGGTCTTAAGCGCATCATCGCCGTCGCCAGCGGTAAGGGCGGCGTAGGCAAATCCACCTGCGCGGTGAATTTGGCGTGCGCCCTGAACCAGCTCGGCGCCAAAACCGGTTTGTTGGATTGCGATATTTACGGCCCAAGCGTTCCGTTAATGATGGGGGTGCATGAAAAACCAACGGTCAGCCCAGCGGAAAAACTCGTTCCTCCCGTGGGGCATGGCGTGAAGGTCATGAGCATCGGGCTTTTGCTCACCGACGATCAACCGGTGATTTGGCGCGGACCGATGATCACCAAGACCATCCAGCAATTTCTCCAGCAGGTGGAATGGGGCGAACTCGATTTTCTGCTGGTGGATTTGCCGCCGGGCACAGGCGACGCGCAGCTTTCGCTCTGCCAGACCGTGCCGCTCGACGGCGGCGTCATCATCACCACGCCGCAGGAAGCCTCGTTGAGCGTAGTGCGCAAAGGCGTGGCGATGTTTGGCAAGGTGAACGTGCCCATCCTGGGCATCGTGGAAAACATGAGCTACTTCACCGCGCCGAACGGCGAGCGCGTGGAGATTTTCGGGCACGGCGGTGGCCGGCAGGAAGCCGGACGCCAAAATGTCCCTTTTCTGGGCGAAGTCCCCATCTTTACCGAAATCCGCGAAGGCGGCGATTCCGGGACGCCTATCGTCGTTTCCGCGCCGAACCATCCGGCGGGCAAGGCCTTCCTGGCCGTGGCGGAACAGTTACGGCAAAGGTTAAAGTAACGGTCCGTCTCTAGGTCCGTCTCTAATTTCGCTTTTTTCGCCCAAAAAATGCGTTTCTTAACTAATTTCAGGCTGTATTTATTATTAAAAACTTGTAACTCTTTCGTTACTTGTGTACTCTTAAACTCGAACATCTTGCCAACCACGCATAAATCCCTAAAAAAGCTTGGATTCAGCTTCTTAAACGTCGGAAGCCGGGTCCAGCCAGGAAGTATGCAGGGGTGCAAGGGGGAAAAACCAAACCATCAACGTCACGTCGTTTTTCCTGAAAAAAGAGTAATTAAGGAGTTCTTCTATGATAAAAAGAGTTGTTACAAGGCTGATCCTGGGGGCGGCCCTATGCGTTTCTATCCCAGTCCACGCGATTAGCATTTTGTCGGGGCCTACTTTTACCCCCGCTTCCGCCGCCCCTCTGGCCGGCACCTTGCAAATCGCGACCGATGTAAATTCAAGAATCAGCGTCATTATCAGTGACGGGTTTGGCAATCAGGAAAAGGACTTTTACGATTTTTCCACGAACCATTCCGAGATCTTGCTTGGCTTCAAACCCAACCAAACCAACCAAATCCTGGTAACCGTTTATGACGAAAACCAGAATAGCGCCACTGCCCCGCAGCTTTTGACCTTTGTCACCGCTCCCCTCCCCTCCAATTTCCCCGTCTATACGGTCTTGACGAACCTTCCCTCCCAGATGGAGCCGGGATATACGTTATTCATCGATGAAGATCGAAATACCCTGGTGGGTTTTGCCATTTTCATGGATAACTCCGGGAACGTCGTCTGGTACAAACAAACCCCCCAATATAGCGACGCCGATGTGCGGCAACTCGCCAATGGCGATTTGTTGTTCGAGGAGCAGCCCCCCAATAATGATTTCGTCGAGATAAACATGCTGGGTCAAACCGTCCGCGTCCTGCATCCGCCCGCGCAGTATCCGGTTAACCTGCATGAGGCGCTCGAAACCTCCCGCGGCACCCTTCTCTATATCAGTGATGTCAGTGTCTCCGTCCCCAATTTCCCCAGCGTGCTTCCCAGCCAAAGCATGACCGAGACCAATCCCCCGCTGAAAACCGTGACCATGGATGATAATCCGGTGGTGGAAATTAACGCGACCAACGGGGCTCTGGTCAACGCCTGGTCCATGGTGAACATGATTGATCCCGACCGCGTCACCTACCTGACCGGAGACTCCACCACCTCCTACGGAGTGGACAACATCCATGCCAACGCGATCATCGACGATACCAACGATAATTCCATCATCGTCTCCATGCGCGATCAAAACGCCGTGATGAAATTTTCCCGCCTGACCGGGGCCATAAAATGGATCCTCGGCTCCCCCACCAATTGGCCGGCCAGCTTTCAGCAGTATTTCTTTACGCCCGTCGGCTCCCCCTTTGATTGGAATTGGGGCCAGCATCGCCCGACCCTCACGCCCCAGGGCACCGTCTTAATGTACAACGATGGTGATTGGCGGGCCGATCCTTTCAGCACGCCCGTGCCCGACGCCAGCAATTATGGCAGCGCCGAGGAATTCAGCCTCGATGAGACCAATATGTTGATTTCCGAAGTGTGGAATTCCCAATGGCAAACCAACCAGGACCGGCTCTATTCGCAGGTGGTTGGCAAGGCGCAATGGCTTCCCCAAACGCGGGATGTGCTGGTGACTTATGGTTACGTCCAGTGGGTCAACGGGCTTTCCCCCAACCCGAAAGACACGGATGGGAGCATGCCTCGCATCAAGGAATACACTCACGACCCGATCCCGCAGGTCGTGTTTGACCTGGCCATGTGGAACTACACCAACACCAGTTCAACTTATATCGGCAATTTGGTTTACCGGGCCACCAGGATTCCGCACCTCTATCCTCATCCCCTCGTACCCGTTCCGAACCTCGTCATCAATCTCCAGAACCAGATTCCGGTCCTGACCTTTTCGGCGGACCCCACTTACACTTATTCCATCCAGCAATCCACCGACTTAAAAAACTGGACGATCATCGGCACCGCCCTGAAGTCCGGCAGCGCCGGCGATTATTTCTATTTCGATTTGGATGCCAACGACAAGGCCATGCGCTATTATAGGGTCATGGCCCAGTGAAAAATCGTTCTAAACATTTGCGCCCGGCCTCCGGCTATGGCATTATGTTGAGATAACAGGAACAATTTTTTACGAACTATGAGCCAACCAAAAATCATCGCTTATTTGAAACCGACCTGCGGCTGGAGCCAGGGCGTGCGCGCGGTCATGCGCAAATACGACCTGCCCTATGAAGACCGCGATATCATCAACGACCCCTTGCAACGCCAGGAG
>DASXFM010000542.1:0-5804 GCA_036489615.1 Verrucomicrobiia bacterium
GGCGAAGTTCGTTACGTGCGCGTGTCTGCCAGTGCCATTAAGAAGGGTCTGGTCACGAAGGCGCCGAAGCGGAATTGGAAACCTGGCGCGGCGGCGGCGGCTTAACGCGCCGTTGAAGCGTTAAAAGTTAAAACGTTGAAGCGGACATTTTCGATCCGTCTCTGGCGTGTTAACGAATCACGATTCCGTGGCCAACCGGTCAATTCAGCCCGCCTTTTAACTGCCTTCCCGGTTTTGACCCGTTATCATCCATCCCCGAGAGTTCCTGGACTTTCTTTTTCAGGCATTCCGGACACATACCGTGGGAGGTTCGGGTGGCGAACCGGGAATTGAAATAGTCTTCGAGCCCAAGCCATTCGTCATTGTGGCAAACCTTGCGGCACCAACTGCAAATCCGGAGAAATTCCTCAAGATGATGCAGGCGCTTGAGCAGACGCCGCGTAATAAAGAATACCCAGACCCAAATCGCGCCAATGACCAATGTCCGCAAAATCGCCCGGTGCCAATTCGGGACAAAAGATTCACCGAAAAGGTAATGAGGGATTTTGAACACCTCGGTGAGCCATGACATGACGATGATGAATAAAAATCCCGCCGCCTCAACCCAGAGGATGGAGTTTCGACCCTTCTGCTTTTTCATTTTCTAGTGCTCTACAAATGGGCCAGAGCCGCAGCCCGGCCCTGCCACAACCACCACCGGCTCAATACGGCAGCGGAAATTTGGCGGTCAGTTCGCGCACGCGCTGGCGGACTTTCCCGATCACTTCGATGTTTTTAATATCCATCAGGACCTCGGAGACCATGTCCGCGATGGCGGCCATTTCGGCTTCATTCATGCCGCGGGTCGTCACCGCGGGAGTACCCAGGCGAAGTCCGCTGCCCTGAAATACGGAGCGGGTTTCAAACGGGATCGTGTTTTTGTTCACGGTAATCCCGGCTTCATCCAGCGCAATTTGGCAATCCTTGCCGCCCATGCCCTTGGCGCCGACGTCCACGGACATGAGGTGATTGTCGGTGCCGCCGCTGACGAGGCGGTAGCCATTTCGTTTCATCCCTTCGGCGAGCGCCTTCGCATTTTTGATGATTTGTTCCTGATACGTTTTAAATGACGGCTGCAGGGCCTCATGGAAGCAGACAGCCTTGGCGGCGATGACATGTTCCAGCGGACCGCCCTGGATGCCTGGGAACACGGTGGAATCGAGTTCTTTCGCAAATTTTTCGCGGCACAAAATCAATCCGCCGCGCGGGCCGCGGAGGGTTTTGTGGGTGGTGGTAGTCACAAAATCTGCGTGGGGCACCGGGCTGGGATGCAGGCCGGCCGCGACGAGACCGGCGATGTGCGCCATATCGGCCATCAAATAAGCGCCGCCTTCGCGGGCGATTTCACCCATGCGTTTAAAGTCAATCGTGCGCGAATAATTGCTCGCGCCCACCGTGATCATTTTGGGTTTGTGCTCGCGAACCAGGTCCGCGAATTGATCGTAGTCAATTTGCTCGGTGTCTTTGCGAACGCCGTAGTGGATGATTTCAAAAAAACGTCCGCTGAAATTGGCTTTGTTTCCGTGGGTCAAATGGCCGCCGTGGCTCAGGTCCATCGTCAGCATTTTGTCGCCGGGTTTGAGCACGGCGAAATAAACGGCCATGTTGGCCTGGCTGCCGGAGTGAGGCTGGACGTTGGCGTGGTCGGCGCCGAAAAGCTTTTTGGCGCGATCGATGGCGAGTTGTTCGATGACGTCCACGTTTTCACAGCCGCCATACCAGCGTTTGCCGGGCACGCCTTCGGCGTATTTGTTGGTCAGGACGGAGCCTTGCGCCTCCAAAACGGCGGGGCTCACAAAGTTTTCGCTGGCGATGAGCTCAATGTTATCGCGCTGCCGGTTTTTCTCGCGTTCAATCGCCGCGGCCACGGCGGGGTCGACGTTGCGCAGGCGGAATTGCACCGGCGCCAGGCGGAGGTCGAGCTTATCGACCCGGCGCTCGTGCCGGCCGCCTTCAAATTTAGCGGCGGTGAAGGCGCTGAGAATCTTTTTCGCCAATTCGGGGTCAGTATCGCCTCCGAGGCAAAGCACGTTGACGTCGTTGTGTTTCCGGATCATGCCGGCTTCCTTTTCGTTGAAGGCCTGGGCGGCGCGGATGCCGGGGATTTTATTGGCGGTAATGCAAATGCCCACGCCGGAGGTGCAGACGAGCAGGCCGAATTCGGCGCGTCCATCGGCGACGGCTTCGGAGGCGGGCAGGGCAAAGTCCGGGTAATCGTCCGCGGGGTCTTTGGCGGCCGCGCCGAAATCCTTGAGAGTCATTCCGCGATCGAGCAAATGTTTTTTGAGCGTCTCTTTGAGATCGAAGCCGCCGTGGTCGGCGCCGATAGCGAAGTTGACAAAGGACCGGGTCTCGGCGGCGGGCGCCGGAAGAGTTTCGTGTTGTTCCATAAATTTCAAGACGGAGTTGATGCTTTGCTCAATTTGTTCGCGGCACTGAACGTAAATGTCATACGGGCATCCGATCGGGTCCGGGATGTCCTTTTCATAGGTCGGGATCGAATCATTGAATTCGCGGAGCAAAAAGGTTTTGTCCGCGGCCGCGGGATACAGAAGGCCCACGGTGTCCACGTGCGCGTGCGTCATCCCGAAAATGTAATCGGCCTGGCGGACGAGGTCGGTCGTGAGCGCGCGGCTGCGCTGGCTGGAAATATCAATGCCCAGTTCACGCATGGCGGCCACGGAATGCTGGGTGGGCGGCTGGCCGTCGACGGCCCCCAGGCCGGCCGAGAGGGTGCGGAAACCATTGCCGTTGCCCGCGGCCTTGCGAAAGAGGCCTTCGGCCATCGGGCTGCGGCAAACGTTTCCAGTGCAGATAAACAAAATCGTCTTCATCCAGAGCAAACATCCAAAGTGAATTGTGAAGGCCGACTCGTCAATTCCGAATTTTGCCTCCCGGAGGAGCATGATTGGAAAGAGGCGTGTTGAAATCCCTTTCCGTTCGTCGAATTTGGCAAATGATAGTGGCGATTCATGGTCACAATGCAGCGAAAAAATTTCCGAAAAAACAAAATCCGTCAGGGCTGATTGGAAGTCAAACGCAGGGCGGCGACTGCTTTGATAAAATCCACTCCCCGGGCCAAAACCGGATCGTGTATGAACGGCGATTGCGGCGTGAAAGGATGGTCGACGGTGTCGTCCTGCTCGCCATCTTTGATTTTTTCGCGGACGAGGTCGGCTTCGGTCGTGTGGTCGATCTCCACAAACGTCAGCAAGTTGGTATTCGAGTCCGCAGCGGAGAGGCCGCGGGGCAGGGCGGCGTAGGGGTCGGTGAGGAACTTTTTCTCGTCGTCCGCATTGGACGGAATCGAAATATCCGGCTGAAAACTGTCCGCGGCGGATCCAAAGACCAGGCCGGTGTTTTCTTCCCGCAAATTTTCGGCCAGCTTGGCAGACGCGTCGGCGGTTTGGCCATTGATCAGAATCGCCAGCGGCAATTTGGTTTGCGCCAGCAGATGTTCAATGGCGGGCAAATCGTCGGTGTCATTTCCGCCGGCGAAGCGCAAGTCCACGACAATTCCGGCGATGGAATTTGTGGCCTCCAATCGATTGAGGGCGGCCGGGATGTCGTCCACGAGGACTTTATCCATTTTGGCGATGTGCAAATAACCCACGTTATTTTCCAAAACGATCGACCTGGAGAGAGCGGCGCCGGCCCAATTCGGAGAGAACAAAAAGAGCGCGCCAGGCAGAGCGCCAAAACAAACCGATAACCATTTTCTCATGGAAATAAATTGCTCGACAAACGCCTGAAAGGCAAAGCGAATTTATTGAGATTGATGGATTATCGGATGGGTGGATTGGTGGAGGGTTGGGGAGATACGCTGTGCGAAGAGTGTTCTTTTTGTCATTTGTGTTTCGTACGATAGTTTGCGGGAAATTGGGGCGTCGCGGGAGCTCTGCCCTGCCAAATATGAATCAAATATGGATCAGAAAAATGCACGGTGTGCAGTGCATTTTGCCTGAAACCCGAGGCTGAATTGCTTCGGTTACGCTTACGGACACGGGCATAAGGTTTGCTGAAGGCTCCAGCTACAGCAACACATGCCACAACAGTCAGATTATTTTGATTCACTTGAGGCGGCCATTGTCATCGGACACAAGTGCCAGGCAGTTCACCGGGCGACGGTATTCGTTCATGAGAGAACCGAATACGGCTTAACCATATGGAAGGGCGATGTCGAAGTGTTCGACCTTAAAGCGCATCCAACGGCGAAGATTTGTTACGCCTGGAAAATGTCCGAAGGTAACGGATCGAAAATCTTCACCATCCTGGGGAACCCGCTGGTCAATTCCGCGCAACGAGCGGTGCAGGCAATGATTTGCGCGGATCAACAGCCGATAAAACTAATTCCTCCGCTCACCAACGGCCTCGAGCTTCTCCGGCAACAGATGGAGGAAGCGAGAAAAATCATTCACGAGACTCAAATCAAATCCGAAGACCTTCAGATTTCCATTGAGGAGGCACAACAGAACGAATTGAAATTTCGCAGACGGCGGTCTGCACCGCAGCCATTGAGGAGTGCTGAATAGAACGTTAAAACGTGATGCGTTGAAACGTTGAAACGGAATTGCGGATTGCAGCATGGGGCGAGCCACTCTCTACGTCTCACGGTCTCACGGTCTTTTCTTCCACCGTCACAGCCGGGCCAGGATTTGATGGAGAAGGCGCATGTCGTTTGTTGCGACGTCGGCATTTTCCTGATGGCGCTTTTTCATTCGCTCGGAAATTTCGGGGTCCCGGGCGAGGCCGCTTTGGAGAGCTTGCGTTTCGTTCAATTTGCGGAGGGCGACCCAAAGGGCGCGTTCCAATGCGTCGCCGTGGGCTTCGGTAAAGCTATCATGGGAAAAAAGGTGGCCGACATGGCAGCGGAATTGGGGACGCCTGCCGTTTTCGATTTTCACGACCACACCGCCGCATTCGGGACAGGTAAAGCCGAACGGCTCCATTTCGCCAAAGGCGGCTTCGCCGAGGATTTGGCATTGCTTTGGCGTCGGTTTGCGGAATTTGAGGGCCGGGCCGGTTGAAGCAAGCTTAACCAACAACGGGACAATTTCCTTCGACGACACGCAATAATCGGTTTTGACCTGGCGCAATACATTGGCGGGCATATCGTCAACGACAGCTTCGCGCGGGTCTTGAACGATGACTGTGCCGCCGCGAGCTTTGACGGCGAGGGCACCGGCAGAGCCGTCATCCAACGCGCCCGACAGAATGACGGCAATGACATGGCTGCGGTAAGCGCGCGCGGCGGTGCGGAACAATGCATCCACAGACGGGCGATGTCGGTTTTCGCGCGGGCCCATCCACGAAACGGCGCAATGAGAGCGGATAATCAGATGGCGATTGCCTGTGGCGACATAGATTCGACCGGCGACAATGGGTTCAGCATCGGACGGAGTGACGACGGGCATGGCGCTGCACTTTTGGAACACCTCCGCCAATTGATGGCTTTGTTGGCTGGTGTGAAGAACCGTGAGGACGGCGGCGGGCAGGCCTTGGGGCATTTTTTTGAAGATATCACACAGGCATTGAAACGCGCCGGCGGACCCTCCGATGACAATCACCTTTCTCACGCATGAGTATGACACTAATTCGCGAAATCACAAGGTGTCATGGCCACGAACAGAATTGCGGGAATATTCGAGAGAAATTTCATTGCGGGGGGGGGGTAAATATGCGAGAACAAATAATTGTCGGAAGCTATGAAACGGAACCACGAGACAATGGCGAAGTCGCGACACCGGAAAAGTTTGCGCAGCATG
>DASXFM010000546.1:0-6208 GCA_036489615.1 Verrucomicrobiia bacterium
CGCGGGCAACGTCGAGGCCAACGGTAACAACATCAATGTGTTTATCGCGGATGGGCAGTCCGGCGGCCAGCAGGTTCTCGAAATCGGGGGTTCTGCCGCTGAACAAACGATGAATGGTTCATCGTTCAGCCCGGGCTTCAACGCAAACCTGATGTTTACGTTCACGAACAGCGCAACGGTCCTTTCCGTGGATGAAGCGGTTTTGAATGGTGTTTCCGGCACAGAAACGCATTTGGGAAATGTTGCATTAAACGGCGGCGTTGGAAACGCGGCAAACCTCGGTGGAAGTGGCATCGCGGTTGGTTTTAATAATTTGAATATCGCCGGCGTTAATGGAAACAGCGGTACCGCCGCCAATCAGGCTTATGCCAACGAAGTAAACATCGGCCTGGAGTTGGCCATTCCTCTTTCGGCTCTCGGCAATCCCGCCGGTTCCGTCGAGGTGCTGGTTGATATCAATGGCGCGAGCTTCGCCTATCTATCCAATCAATTTCTCCCGGGTCTGCCCTCCGGGACGGGTAACCTGGGCGCCGGTGGCGCTTACGGTACCGGTGGAGGCATTTTTAATTTCAGCTCCACTCCGGGCGAATACCTGGCCGTCCCGACTGGGCCGCCGGCCCTGACTGTCAATGGCGTTAGCGCCGACTACGGGATAACTCATGTTTTCGTCAACGAGGTTTCAAATGATGCCGTGCCGCTGAATATCGTGTTTACGCCCAATTCCTCGGCCAATATCGTTGAGGCGGACATCTATTCCAACTTAAACCGGCGCAACTACGCCACTAATGTCGCCACCAGCGGGATTGAAGAAGGGATTGTGCCTCCCGATGGCAATACCATCGCCGCTGGCGACACCAATCATTATTACGAGGCTTATGCAATGTCCCCGACGGCCGTTCCTGGCCAATATTCGCTAACGCTCAACGCGCAGAAAACCGGTGTTTATCGGCTTACGGCCCGATACAAGATCGCGGGTAACACGAATTGGATTTGGTACAGCACCAACGCGCCCTACACCACCGGCAGCCATCGGGATTTTATGGTCGTCGTGTCGCCAAAAAAAGCTCAGGACATGGTCATTTATGAATTGGCGGTAAATAACATCGGCGCGCAAGGCGACGCCGGCAACGGTTCACAGCGCAGCACCTTCACGGACCTTTACAACGGCCCGGGTTCCCGGTCGTACGACCCGGTTTATAACCGTTTCAACCTGAATTACGTGACCAACCTCGGCATCAATTGGCTGTGGCTTGAACCAATTCATCCCATCGGCATTCAGAACAGCATTAACAGCCCCTACTGCGTTAAAAATTATTTCCAGGTTTCGCCCTGGATGAGCAAGGCCAATACGCGGCCGGCGGGCATGCAGGAATTTACCAATTTTGTCGCCGCTGCGGATGCTGCGGGAGTAAACATCATGATTGATGAACCGTTCGACCACACCGCCCATGACGTTGAATTGGACAACGAAGGAGTGGCGGATTTTGGCGGGACCGGAAATCCTGGTAATTGGAAACCCACCGACCTCATCCCGGATCGCGTACCGGAATTCTTCTCGGGAACCAACGCCTGGTGCAGCCGTGCCTCCAGTTCCAACAACATCGCCATCGCTCCGGATATTGATATCCCCAAGTGGACAGACGTGAATGATATTTTTTATGGCGTCTATGCTTCGTTGGTCTGCGAGAATCCGCAGGACGACAACAACGATTTGAGTTCTGACGATTGGTTTGATTACAGTACCGCGACCGGAGACTTCGATAACACCACTCAAAACGTCTGGCGATACTTTGCCGATTCGATTCTCTATTGGCTAAACCAAACCGGATGCACCAATGGCACTCCTGCAGGCCGGACTTCCGTGGGAATCGATGGCCTTCGCGCCGATTTCGCCGATGGACTGCCGCCGCAATGTTGGGAATACATCATCAACAAAGTCCGGTCGCAAAAATGGGATTTTGTTTTCCTGGCCGAATCCCTCAGTTGGCCTCCTCCGAGCGCCACCACTTATCGTTCCTGCCGGGATTTTGATATTCTCTGCGACAGCGTCTATAGCGCGTTCCGCACCGCCAATGCCGCCACCAATTATCAAAGCATTTTCGACACGGAACAAAACAGCTACGGCCAATCCCTGATGCTGTGGAACGCCACGTCTCACGATGCCGGGTTCTATTACACGGATCCCTATCAGGCCCTGGTCCGTTATCTCGTCGGCGGCACCATTGCCGGGGTGCCGCACATTTTCTACGGCCAGGAAGTGGGCACCACGGCTGGCTTCGGTTTTAATCTCTACTCGACGAGCGGCTCAGAGGAAGTCCCCGACCTTTACACCTTCAATTCTCTCCAGCCTGCTTACGCGGCTACCGTCAACAATCTGAGAGTCGATCAACTTTACCCGCTTTACGCATCGGCTGGCATCGCCCGCCAATCGAGCCCGGCGTTGCAAAACCCCAATCGTCTTTTCTTAAGCCCTTCAGCTGCGCAACCCAATATCTATGCCGTCGCAAAATTTATCACGACGAACGGCTCGCCGAATTTCAACGACGTCGTGTTCGCCTTCGTAAACCTGAACTATTCCAACATTGAAACCGGCAATTTTAGCGTCAACCTCTCCCAAAATGGCTCCAACGTCTTCGGCATTAATCCCAATCGCTACTATAACGTAAAAAATCTCGCCGCTTATTTGAGCGCCGATCCGAATCGAAACAGTCACTGGCTTTGGGGAGCCGGCGGCGTCCTCGGCAGTTCTCTCCTGAACAACGGCATTTCCGTGTCGTTGAACTCTGTGCCCGCCACCAGCGCGGGTTGGACCAACGCGCCGTTTGAAGCGCAATACTTAAAATTGTACGACGTCACGCCGCCGCCCGCCCTCGCTGCGCCAACCACCGCAAACTCGTACGTCATCGGCAATAGCGTGACATTTTCCTGGCTTGCGCTCAGCGATCCCATCGGTGGAGTGTCCGGTTACCAGGTCATCGTCGGAACTTCGCCGGGCGCCACCAATGTCTTCGACGGCATCGTGCAAGGCACCTCATTGACGGTGACCAATGCCTACGGTGCTACACTCTACGCTGAAGTGAGCGCCATCAACAACGCCGGTATCGTTGGTTCGGCCAGTCCGGGTAGCACGGGGGTCGTTTTATTGAATCCCGGTTGGATTCCCGTGTTGAGCATGCAAGGTCGCAACGTGCTCAATTGGACGAGCGTTCCGGGCCTGGCGTACCAGGTTTGGACGACGACCAATCTCTTTGTCCCTTTTACCACCCTGGGAAGTGTAATTACCGGCGCGGGACCAATCCTGCAAATCACCAACACATCACCCGATTCCACCAGATTTTATCGCGTCCAGCTTTTTCCCTGACAATGGATATTGCCATTTCGCGCATTGAACCCTGAACCGCTGTGATCATTAGTCGAACCAAACATCGGCCGAAAATTCCCCCTCTCCCTTTGGGAGAGGGCAGGGGTGAGGGAGAATCGTTCGAAAGAAAATGTCAGCTGATTCACAGGAATATCTCCTTGTCCCATCATTTTATTGCTCATACCCGGATCTACTCGCCCACCTGTAGGCCGCGTGGCCTCACGCGGCGCAGAATCAAAAAAGCGATGTACGATTGAAGCAAAAACTCAGAAAGTCGATTCCAGGTCGCCGGCCAACGGGCGCCACGCGCTTAACCGCCGGTCGCAAGTGGCTTTTTCGTCTGGTCGCGATGGTCGCCGTCCCCTTGCTCCTGCTTGGGACAATTGAAATAGCCTTGCGTCTTGCCGGTTATGGCTATCAAACCGGCGTTTTCAAACAGTTCCAAATTGGCGGCGAGACATTTCTCGTTAACAACGACGATTTCAGCCTTCGGTTCTTCCCGCCGCAAACGGCGCGCTTCCTCGGTCCCATTCGCATGTCGGTTCAAAAACCTCCCGGCGTCTATCGCATCTTTATTCTCGGCGAATCCGCCGCGACGGGCGATCCCGATCCTTCCTACGGCGCCAGCCGTTATCTTGAGGCCTTGCTCTCGGCGCGTTACCCCCAGGCTCATTTTGAAATCATCAATTTGGGGATCACCGCCATTAACTCGAATGTTATTCTACCCATCGCCCGCGATTGCGCCGCTCGCGACGGCGACCTCTGGATCATCTATATGGGCAACAATGAAATGGTCGGGCCATTCGGCGCTGCCACCGTTTTTGGCGCAAAAGCTCCTCCCGTCGCATTAATCCGTCTGAATTTGGCCCTCCTGCAAACCCATCTGGGACAATTCATTACGGCGCTTTCGCGAAGATTGACCGCCTCCAGCGCCAAAGCCTCCTCCTGGGGTGGCATGGAGATGTTCATGGGAAATCAACTTGCAGCCGATGATCCCCGCAAAAACGCCGTTTATCGAAACTTTTCTCAGAACCTCGATGACATTGTAAAAGCCGGCCTGGGTTCCGGCGCAAAAATTCTGCTCAACACCGTCGCCGTTAACCTCAAGAATTGCGCCCCGTTTGCCTCTCTCACGGATACCAATCTTCCGGCCGCCGATCGCGCCCGTTTCGACCAATTTTTTGCCGCCGGAATTCAGCAGCAAAATCAAAGCGACTTTACCGGAGCCGCTCGGAACTTTGAGCAAGCCGCCGCGTTGGATCCCAAAGATGCCGAACTGCAATTCCGCTGGGGCAAAAGTCTGCTGTCTCTAACCAATTTTCCCGGCGCAAAAGAGCATTTCCAACTGGCCTGCGACGACGACGCCTTGCCGTTTCGCGCCGACACGCGAATTAACGATATCATCGACGGTGAAAGTAAAAAATCGAACAGCACCAATCTGATATTTCTGGATGCCGCGAAAGCGCTGGCCGCAAGCGCCCCCGCCGAAATCCTGGGACAGGAAACATTTTACGAACACGTTCATTTCAATTTCGACGGTAATTATCGCCTGGCCCATGCCTGGGCTGAACAAATCGAACGCATCTTGCCTGCGTCCGTTCTTCAAAATGCCTCCACCAATGTTTGGGCAAGCCAAAGCGTCTGTGAACGCCGTTTAGGCTTGTCTGACTGGAACCGTGCCCTGGTGATCGAGAGCGTCATTCAACGGATGCAAAAACCGCCTTTGAGCGGCCAGCTTGATAACGATCAGCGGGTTGCAGAGCTCACCGGCAACATAAATCAGATGATTCCTGGGATGACGCCCGCCGCCGCTGCGAAAAGCGCCGCCGAATTTGAAAACGCGCTCACGCAGTCGCCCGATGACTATCTTTTACACGGAAATTTTGCGTTGTTTCTCAAATCCACCGGCGATTTAGCCGGTGCGGTCCGCGAATGGCAGCGCGTGTGTGATTTGATTCCCCAGGACAGCTTCGCCTGTTTTCAACTCGCCCGGACGCTCGAGGCCCAGGGCCGGGCGCTGGACGCCGAGTCATGGTTGCGCAAGGCGGTAACGATGCGGCCCACCATGACCGACGGTTGGGTTGAATTGGGCAACGCTTTGGTTTCCGAAAAAGAATTCGATGCGGCTTTGATTGCCTACGGGCGTGCCCTCCAACAACGCCCGCACGATTCAGAAATCATTTTTCTCGTCGCCAAAACATTAGCCGGATTGAATCACCACACTGAAGCGATTGCCGATTATCGTGAAGCCATTCAATTGAACCCCTCTGACTGGGAAGCCCATTATCAACTGGCTGCGGAACTTGACTCCACCAGCCAGGAAGACGCAGCGTTGGCTGAGTTCGCCGACGCCGCGCAACTCAATCCAAACTATTCACGCGTCCACTTCAATTACGGAGTCATTTTAGCCAAACTCGGCCGCCTCGACGATGCCCGCCACGAATTCGAAAAGACCTTGCAACTGGAACCCGGCTATCAAAACGCCCTCGCCGGCCTCGCCAAAATCCAAATGCTGGAAAAATCCCATCAATAGTAAGATGCCTCTCACGCGTCCAACGATTGCTCAAATCGCCTATCGAAGAAATAAACGAACGCTGTCATTCCCAGCCTGCGTAGCAGTGGACGTCAGTCCGCTCTGACTATTTCGCGCAACAATCTAACAGATTCATTCACCGTCCAGACTGTCCAACCACCCGACGACTATTCCTCCTTTCCCAGCGAATTTGATTTGCGGTTCTCTTTTCGCTCTTCCTCGGCTGTTTTTAGTTTCGCATTTTGTTTTTTTCATCTTTAATTCGCCCTGCCAAATGAAGTCCATATTGTATCCGTTGGTTTTTCAGCCCATTT
>DASXFM010000012.1:0-3213 GCA_036489615.1 Verrucomicrobiia bacterium
GAGGCATAAGCGAGGCCGCGAAAGCCAGGGCAGCCATCCGCGCACTGTAACCCAGCATCCGGCGCCGGGTTATTTTGGCGGGAAAAATATGAGAGGCATCGTTCTTTGTATCGTTCATGGAAAGCGGAATAGGTTGTTAATTGTTTATTTAGAATATAAAGACGGACTGGACGTTCAAGGCGGTTACACCTGACGAGTTTTTTCAGTCGTCTTTATGCTCATATTAAAAATTCTTTTACCATCCAGGGTCTGGTTGCTTGGCGACAAAATGAGGATTCAAATATATGATTGCGCTGCCTTAAACTCATGTTAACAGTAAATCAGTAACATGTTCTTGTTCAGATTGGCCGCAGGTTTGGCGCTTATTCTCTTTGGCGTAAGATTTTTGCGCAAGGGATTGGACCGCCTCATGGGAGGCAGGTTAATCGTTTGGCTGGAAAGAGCCACCAGCACCCGGCTTCGCGCCATGGGCGCGGGCGTCATGGCTGGTGTTTTAGCGCCGTCTTCCACGGGATTATCTCTTCTCACGGCCCAAATTTTAGGGAATGGAAAGACCAGCACTGAAAAATTGCTGGCCGTTCTCCTGGGGGCCAACATCGGCATGACAATCCTCGCCAACATCGCCGCCGTGCAGGTCGGTAATTATGCGGGATTGCTTTTGCTGGCGGGAGTCATCGGTTTTCAATTCACCACGCCGGAGCGGCTGCGCGGGATTGGCCAATGTATTCTATCGTTGGGATTCATTTTCCTGGCGATGCATTATCTTCAGGAAGGGGCAAACGATTTCGGCAACAGCCATGACATTGGCATTATCTTCGGTCTGCTGGACCAGCATCCCTGCATCCTTTGCATGGCGGCGGCCCTTTTGGCGGTGCTCCTGCAAAGTTCGACCGCGACAGTAGTCTTCGGCATCGGCCTGGCTACCGGCGGCATTTTGCCGGAGTCTCTTTTTGTGGATTGGATCATCGGAACCAATGTCGGGCTGGGGTTGACTTCGCTTTTTGTTGCCAGAAATAATCTGGAAGGACGCCGCCTTGGCCTTGCCAATTTGCTGGCCAAACTTGTCGTGGCGGTTTTAGTGGTCGCCTTTGTGCCCAGGAATTTGTTGCTGTCAGAAAAGTTGTCTTTTCCCATCCCGCAGCAATTGGCGCTCATGCACACCGCTTTTAATCTGGCGGTGGCGGTCCTGTCGTTCCCATTTTTGAAATGGCTTTTGCTCTTCGTGAAAAAAACGTTCGTTCCGGATCCCCCTAAGTCCCGGGAAGCGCCCAAGACATTTCTCAATCCCGAGGCTTTGGAGGCGCCTTCCATTGCCCTGGCCCACGCCACGCGCGAAACCCTGCGCATGACCGATGAAGTAAAAGTCATGTTCCAAAGTCTATGGTCCGCGCATGTCCAAAATAGTTCTGCGCCGGTGAGAGAGATACGCTCGCAAGAAGACGCCATTGATGAAATCAACCAGCAACTGATGTTATATTTAAGCCAGATTGGGGAAATGAACGATTTCGATCGCAAATGGCATTTCACCCTCTTGAGCTACGCGGCCGAATTGGAGGCCATTGGCGATATCATTGAAAAAAATCTTACGGCTACAGTGACGAAACAGACCTCCGAACATCTGGTGCTTAGCCCTGACGACGAAGCCGCTTTGAATAATCTTTATCAAAAGACCCTGCTTCAATTTGATTTGGCTGCCAGTTTCATGACCATGCGCGAGCCTGCGACCGCGCAAAAAGTCCTGAAAGCGCGGGACGATATCAATGAGTGGTGCCTGACGCAAAAAAGGACACATTATGAACGTTTAAAGCCCGGCGACCGCCATGGACTTTCAAACAGCTTGTGCTTTCTGGACATGTTGGATGGATTGCGGCGGATCAGTAATCATTTGAGTACTGCCGCCTACGGCTTTAATCCCGCCGGCGCGCGCCAGAAGAGAGCAAAAACAAAACCGGCCATTCAAAATGCCGCTCAGCCCGGCTTATTGCCTCCCACGCCTCAGCATCCTGGCAGCCATTAGTAAAATTAGACCTCACCCATTCTCCTTATAAAGCCTTGCATTTGTTACGTTAGCGTGACAAATGCGTTGCAATTACGTTAAAAGAAAGTTGCCTTTTATTTTGCCGGGAGATACCATTGAAAAGTCAAAGGTATTTCAACTTTAAGCAACGTCATCTCATGAAAAAGCTCCGGTGCGTCCCGTCCGTTTTGTTTTTTACGGCTTCCCTTTTAGTTCTGCCTGGATGGTTGTATGCCCAGGCCAATGCCACCTGGCAGGCAGTGGGAATTTCGGAATTCATGGCTACGAACCAAAGCACGGTCCAGGATGAGGATGGAGATTTTTCTCCCTGGATTGAACTATATAATCCGACGACCAATGACGTGAACCTAAACGGTTGGGCGCTGACGGATGATACGAATAATCTCACGCTCTGGAAATTCCCGAATGTGACGATTCCCGACCTGGATGACGCGAACGGTTCGGACAATTACCTGGTGGTATTCGCTTCCGGCAAGAACCGGACGAGTAACACCAATGAGCTGCATACCAATTTCCAACTGCCGGCCAGTGGCGGATATTTGGCGCTGGTTGATGCGAATAAAAACATCGTTTCCGTTTTCAATTCGTATCCGCAACAGCAGCCGGACGTTTCTTATGGCCGCGACGTGGTCAACCCAAATATTACCGGTTTTTTCCCGGAACCAACGGCCGGCGAGGCCAATTCAACTGACGGGACCAATTTTGTTCCCGCGATAGGATTTTCTCAAACGGGGGGAACGTTTGTAAACTCGTTCAGTTTGCAACTGACCAATGCCGACCCTAACGCCGTCATTTATTATACTGTGAATGGCACGGCACCGACCGAGAGTGCGACACTTTATACAGGATCGATTTCGATCACCGGCTCGGTCCAAGTCCGCGCTCGCGCATTTGACGATGCCGCTGGCCTGATGCCGGGGCCGTTGCACAGCGAAAGTTACATTCAACTGGATTCAACCCTGATCAAGACCAATTCGAATCTGCCGGCGATCATTATCTACAACTTTGGCGCGGGAAGCGTCCCGGAGGATGAAACGGTGACATCCACGGACCAATTTGCCAACGTGTCGATCTATGAGCCACAGAATGGAATAACCGAGCTCACCAATGCGCCTGCCTTGACTGCGCGCGCGGGAATCCACGTTCATGGTTCGAGTTCGGCGCTCATCTCCAAG
>DASXFM010000184.1:0-16525 GCA_036489615.1 Verrucomicrobiia bacterium
CACTTCAGCATCTTATGCCAAATGGTTACGACAAAAACCGGGTCAGGATGTGTTTTGTCATAAATGACTTTCGCTGGCTTCATGGTCATTTTTCTGGTTCCTGTTCTGGTACGACGGTGATTAAGCCCATCGATTTTGTTCCTTGATTTTGAAACAAACGAGGAGCAGTTTGGGGTCATACACAAACTGGTGGTGAGAAAATCAGCTATGAAAAAATCCATCACACTCATGGTCGTTGTTTCTGCGCTCTGCTCAGCGGTTGCGCAGGAGCAGACAAACTTTGATTTTCTCAACCCAGAGTTTTTTGATAGTCCCAGCTCTCCGCAAACGAAGGCCATTCCTACTTTTGTTATTTTACCTGTTGATGTTGTCCAAGACAGTGTCATGCGAATCTGGTCTAGCGACCACCGGATGGCAGTTCGATGGGTATATACAGAGGCCGGAGCAAAGAAAGCGTTGGCCTTTTGGGAAGCCCACAGGGAGCAGACCGTTCGCACCGTTGTGGGTGATTGTCAATTTATTGGACAGGTCGCTCCCGCCTCAGCTTTGCCGCCAGGTGTTGCAAGCTATTCAGAGTGGAAGGAGGGTTGGCTCAAACATCGTACAGACAAAATTTTTGGCGTTTCAGAGGACGATGCGAAAACGATTATTGCGGGTTTGAAGGGCCAGTGATGATGTCGTCGCTTGTTCTGGTTCCTGTTCTGGTACGACGGTGATTTGACCTCATCGATTTGCTTCTTGATTTTGGAATGACTGAAAGGACAATCAGGCTACTCTTTCATGGCCACGATCTCTTATTCGACCGTTCAGGCCGAAGGATTGTGGTCTGTAGCAATTAATTTTTATCTCCGGCCAAAGCATCAGCTGGGAGCGGTTTTTGCGACCACCATGTGCCGTCACTCCAGAGGATTTTGTCTCTGATGACTTCACCGTGGATTCCTAATGGCCGAGCCGAAAAGGGATGTGGAAAATTGTATTGGTAGGCAGGCATATCACTCACAATGGCCGAACGAGGCTGGGTTTGAAAATCTACTACATGCAAGAGGCCGTCATCACTCATTGTGACTCGTTCTGCAAGATGGTTGTTTGAAATCCTGAAAAGCGTTCGGTCGGTTCCGACAATCCAACATGGCCGTTCGATATTGCCGCCTTCGTACCAATTGCCAATCAAGGCACGTTCGCTTTTGGAAAGGGAAAGTTGATGAGCCTTGCCGGAAAGTTCGACAACGGCATACGGGAGGCAGCCATCAACAATTCCATTGTCCACAATATCGGCCCAACCTCCGGCAGGAAATCCCCACGGGCGATTTGACGAAGCCAGGAAAACACAACTCTCACGACCTCCCGCATCATCCGGCTGGCCGCCTGCCCAATTGGCGTAGTTCAACCGTTCACCGGTAACCCATTCCAGCGTTCTTTGCGCTCCCATACGGCAAAGCCCAATCCATAAATCCCGGTTCGTGCCGCTGTAAGTGCCAAAAGTGGAAAAAACCCAGTCTTGTTCTTTAACAATACGGATGACGGCCAGTGTGCCGCCAAGACTTTCAGCTTCGGCTTCTGACGCCGTCCAGGTATTGGGCGTCAGCAAATAATAATCGTGCCCGTTGGCTGGATTGGTAATGGGGCCTGCGACAATGTCCGCTCGCAATCGAGCGGCAGCAAACAGAAGAACGACGGCGCAGAAAGCAATTATTTTCATATTTGAAGCGGTAATGCTTATAGACAGACAATCAGTCATTTAGTTCAACAATCGAAATGGTGAATAGTTCCCGATTCCTAAATAAACCGCCGGGCACGGTAAAACCGTTCTCTGTGATGAGCCATCCCGTTGCGCCAAACTCCTCTGGCCCCGTCTCCGCCCCTAAAACGTATCAATCACCCCAACCACCGGAACGCAAAGCCAGACAACCAAATCCCCCTTTCCTTCAGTTCGGTTCGCTTGTTCTGGCCCGCCCTGCGTAATGTGTACCACGGCCAATCACTCACGTTCACAGGAGTGGGGACGGCTCGTCCCCAATGAAGCTGGATCAATAGCGGAATGTGGCGACGAGGCCGTCGCCACCCCGTCCGATCGCGAACCCCAGCAATCCAATAATCCATCAGTCCGCGCCAGCCGATGCGGATTGATACTTCCACCCCGTCTGATCCATCACGATCCTCACGGCACCCGAATCGCTCGTATAAACGACCGGCACATTTCGTTCTGCCAAACGGTCCCGCGACTTGGCATTGGCCCAGCAGGGGAATTGCGATGGCGCTCCCTTGTGTCTCTGTTGAGATTTTTCTTTGCATTCGCTTGGGGAACGGTTTATGAAAAAAGCGGTAACCTTGAAAAAATGAAAAAACTCCTTCCATTATTATTGGCCGTACAACTCGTCACAGGTTGTGTTGCCACCTACACCAAGACAGTTAATGTCACAAAAGACGCAAATGGTCAGGTCACCAAGACCATTACCGTCACAAAAGACTCAAATGGTAAAACCACCAAGACCATTACCGTCATAACCAAGACGATTACCATCACAAAAGATGCGAATGGTAAAACTTGAATGTTTAAAAGGTGTTCAGGCGGGGAATTAACATGGCGACGAGCCGGCGCCACCTCTATCAATCTGCGCTGATCTGCGAAATCTGCGGATCCATTATCTCCGGACGAAACGCCGTCTGGTATTTCCATCCCGTCTCATTCATGACGATTTTGACCGCACCGGAATCGCTCGTATAGACCACCGGCACACCGCGCTCGGCCAGGCGATCCCTCAGTTTGGTGCTCGCCCGGCGGGGAAATGTCGAGTCCGCGATGATAATCAGGCGCGGCTGGACGGCAGCGGCCAGGGCGTCTGAGAGCGGTTCATCTTTGTTGGGCAAACCGGTCACGACGATGTCCGCGCGCAAATCGGTTCCGTTGGACAATAATTGATTTTGGCCGGTGGTGCTGAGATCGGAAAGCAGCAGGACTTTCTTGCCATAAAAATTTCCCAGCAGAACCAGTGCGCTATCGTCCGCTTTCGTGTCATTGCTGTCGTCGCGCGGCCATAATACATGCCAGCATCCTCCGACTGTATCGCCGCGATGAAGAGTTTTCTGCCGCGATGGGAGCCCATCAAAGGAAGCAATGGCTTTTTTGTAGATCGGCGAACGAAAGCGGACCGGGCCGATGCACAACTCGCGGACGCCAAAACAGCTGTCCAATGTCTCCGCCCCGCCGCAGTTCTTTGCGTCGCCTTCCGTAAGGACGAGGCGGGGAAGACGATTGACTCCATTCGCCTGAAGGAATGGTTTGACCGTAAAATTCACGGCATCCTCGCTACCGCAATCAATCAGGCAATCGTTTTTGTGCGCGCCGTCGTCCACAAAAATCGCGTGCCCGCCATTCAACGGCAAAATCGTCAGGTCGGTTTCGTTCCGCCAATAATTTCCACAGGCGACAAGATAAGCCGCCACGATCAAAACCGCTCCGGCTGCGCCAAAAATCCTTCTCTGCGTCGCGCGCATCCACGGGCTCAGGAAAATGATGAGGACGCCATAATAAATACCGACCCAAATCCACGACGGCGAGCGCACATACAAATATGAGCCGGGAATTTTCGTGGACCATTCGCTGACCTTGCCCATTTCGAGCATGAGAAACCACGCGGCGTTGTTGAATAACCCGGTGGCAAACGGAAACCAGGCACCGCACGCCAACGCGCCCAAATTAGCCATAAGCGCAAAGGTTCCGAGCGGCACGGCGATGACATTGGAGAGCGGCGAGATGGGACTGAACAAGTGAAAATAAAGGGCGCTCAAAGGGATGGAACCAATCCACGCCGCCAGTGACAGCGAGAAATAGCGCGCGAGGAGCCGGCCAATTTGCGCGAACCTGATCTGCCACCTGGGAATCAATCTGGCCGCCAAAAGCGGGTCCGGTTTGAACAGATTATCAGAAGCTTGGTTCAACGGAGGCAGCAACAGGGCAATCGTCAGCATCACAAAGAACGACAGTTGAAAACTCGCCTCGAAAAGCTGGCGCGGGTCCCACAACAAAATCAGAAAAGCCGCCCCGGCGAGCGAGTTCAACAAATCCGCCGGACGCTTGAGCGCCCAACCGCCCAGCACAATGCTCATCATCAGCGATGCGCGAACTGCCGAAGATTCCCAGCCGGTCGCCGCCGTATAGAACCAGATCGCCGGGATGGCAACCACGCCGCACCATCCGCGCGACACTTGCAGCACGCGCAAGAGCGTTACCAACATTCCGGAAATGAGGCCGATGCGCAGGCCATCGATCGCAAACAAATGCATCGTGCCCGCTCTCAGGAACGGATCGCCCACATCGCCAGTGAAGGCGGTCCGCCATCCGAGCGTCATGGCCCAGAGCAGGCGCAACGTCTGGTCTTCCGGCAATCCCATCCCCAGCACATGCCTCGACCACTCCAGGAATCGATCCGTCAGCGGTGGCCGCGACAGAATCGGCTCCCGCAAGCGCCAGTCGTTCGCAGATCGCGTCTTGAGTTCATAGAAAATCCCGCGCGTTTGTAAATAAGCGCGATCATCGAACAACCCTTCGGCTGCCGCCGGCGGCGGCCGCGCCATGACGCCGGAAATTTCAACTGCCTGGCCACCACCGCCGGCTTGCGCTGGGGGCGCCATGTGCGTTGGAACGACCTTGGCTTGCGCCGGGTTCGTTGTAGCTTTCGGGGCGACCAAAGGCGTCGAAACGATGATGTCGCCGTCTGCCGATTGCCAGGTTTGGCCCAAGCGAATTTCGGAAACCCGGACCTGCGCCCGGGAACGTTCGATTTCATCGCCATGTCGTTCCGAAATTCGGATTTGCGGCCGTTCGGACAATACACCGCGCACGGTGACAGACTCGGTCCGGTCACCGATTAACCGGCGCAAATCGTTGGGCGAAATGATGCCTGTGCGAAAGACGAGATTGGTCCACCCGGTCAGAACAAGCAACGCGCACAACAGATACGTCCGCCATTTGCCGACAGCCAGGACGAAAAACAGTATGAAGAATGAAGCGGCAAAAAGGATGACCGGGGAAGGCCGAAAGAATTCCGCGAGCAACAATCCGATGGGATAAAACAAAACGACGACTACAAATGGCCGGTGGCAGCGCCATGCGCCAATGCTTCCCGGCTTCACGGTCACGATTTCCGCCTTCGATAGTAATGGAAAATCCAGGCGACACCTATGCCCAGGGCGCCTCCCGCGGTATCGATGCAAACATCCAAAACTCGCGGCGTTCGCGTGGTAACGAAACGTTGGTGGTACTCATCGGTGGCCGCGTAAAGGAACACGATCAGCAACACGCCGCCGACGCGCGGCCAGGACCACGACGGGAGCGGATTGCGCGAATGGCTCACCGCCCGGAAAATCAAAAAGCCGAAGATGGCGTATTCCAGGACGTGGCAGCATTTCCGCAAAAAATGGTGGATGCTTTCCATCTCGGAGGGGGCCATGTGCGGAAAAAGCCAGCGCAAGAGAGGGATGACGATGCGCGATGAATGTTCATAGGAATGTGAATCCGCCGAAGCGCCAAAAATCACGGCCATCCAGAACAAAACCGGCACCCAAAAACTCCAAAATGCGCGCATGGAAAAGTTTCCGCCTTCAGGTATGGAGTTTCAAGCAGTAAAACACTCAGGTCTTAGGACGAGAGGACGTTCCTCGATGAAATTGCCGGCGTCCGTGTGTGATGGCGTTGTAAAAAGTCAGTCATACATTCGCCCTCACCCCCGAGGAGAGGGAGAATTATCGTCCGACGGTTTGAAATAACCAGCGACGGAATCGGCTGAACATTCAACCGCAATACGCAAATCTGTTGAAGGTCAAATCCTCTCCCCGGGGGAGAGGATACAGGTGGGGGCGGGCGTTCTCTGACTTTTCGGTCCAAAATTGACCAATATAGCACGCCGTTTCCCTGCACCTATGCCCAGGAAGTTATTTCCCAGGGCTCTCGAACCGGAAGCGTGAACGAAAAAATCGCGCCGTGCGCCGGAGCGGACGCGTTGCGGGCGGAAATCCGTCCACCATGGTCTTCGATGATCTTCTTGCAGATCGAAAGGCCCAATCCCGTGCCATGCGCCTTGCCAAACGTGACAAACGGTTGAAAAAGCCGGCTGGCGACTTCAGGGGCGATGCCGGGGCCATCGTCCTGGATCTCCGTGATAACTTCGTTTCCGCCGTGTTGAAACCGCATCGTGACCTGCCCGCCCTCGGGCATCATATCCACGGCATTGCCAATCAGGTTGAGAATCACGCGGCGAATCCGGCGCGGATCGAATCGCAGCGTGCCGGCCTCCGGGTCATTTTCGACGTTCAATACCGCACCCTTCAATTCGACTTCCATGCGCAATTCGGTTACCAGGCCCTGAATAAATTCCTTGTAGGAAATGGCGGCGAACTCCCGTTCCACCGGCGCGCTTTGCGTAAAATCAAGAATGTCGCCCACCATCTCCGTAATGCCGTCGATTTGCCGTTTGACGCGTTCGTAGGATTCCTGCCGCAGCTCCGGCCGGGTCTTCGACGCGGCCATGATCTCGGTGGCCATGCCAATAACGGTCAATGGATTCTTCAAATCGTGGACGATGGACCGCGCGAAACTCCCCAGCGCGGACAGCCGTTCGGCCTCGACAATTTCACGAAGGTGTTGTTGGTTAAAATCCCGCAGCCGGCTGCTGACTTCCTGCAACAATTTCAGCGACAAAGCGGGTGATCGCTTCAGCAACGCGATCATTGGGACGCGGGGAATGAAATAAACGCTCGTCTTCATCACGGCGGTGGTCGTGGCCGACCTGGGCCGGTCTTCGATTACCGCCATTTCGCCAAAAATGTCACCGGGACCGAATTTTGAAAACACGCAGAGAGCGCGGTCGCCCACCAAATGGGCAATTTCCACACTGCCCTCGCGGATGACAAAAACGCCGTCGCCGGGATCGTTTTCACTGAAAATTCGCGTACCCGCTGGGAAAGCGCGTTCCTCGGCGATGTCGCTCAATGCCTGAAGCTCGCCCGGGTCCAAATCCCGGAAAAGCCCGGCACAACCCAAATCTGTCATACTGTCACTTTATGTGACATAAATCCGTGGTAATGCAAGTTTAAAGGGTGACGGAATATTTGACAAATATTGACAATAACAGGTTGACAAATCGTTGCATTGTTGTCACATTAAGGGAGTTCGGGTGGCAGCACGTTTCTTCAGCGGGGTTCCCCACCCCCACCTCCTTGGCGTCTGCTGCCCGAATTTTTTTCTTTTTAAAACGGTGGAAATCCGGGTTCAATTCCGTGAAACCCTTAACCTTTGGTTCTCTTGATCCTCTCCGTTCCTATCGATGACCGTTTCGGGCTTTAACGCTTCAGCCTTTCCCTAATTTTTAGCGGGCAACGAAATGATCATCGTCGTGCCCCGCCCTGACCGGGACTTGATTTGGATCGTTCCCTGATGGGTTTCCACAATTCGCCCCACTATGGCCAATCCCAGGCCCGTTCCTTTGGCTTTGGTTGTGCTCAACACAGCGGTGAACGCCTGTTTCTGCTGTTCCTCGCTCATACCGCCGCCGGTGTCTTTGAACTCGATGATGACGCGGGATTTTGCGCCCCGTGTTTTGATCGACAGAGCGCCTCCATCCGGCATGGCCTCGGCCGCGTTCAAGATGAGATTTAGAAACGCCTGTTCCAGTTGCGGGGCATCGCCCATGACCGGGGGCAGGTCCAATTGCAATCGCCGGGTCATTTCGATGTTTTGGTTGGCCAGCTTGTGACGCACCAGCAGGCCAAGTTCATCCACCAACTCATTCAAATTGACCGGCGCAAATTTCGGTTCCGTCGTTCTAGCAAAATCCAGAATCTGTTCCACGATCCGGTTCAAATGTTCGATTTTCGCTTCGATGATTTTGTTGTCCTTGGCCCGCGGATCATCGTCGTGGAACTTTAAATTCAGCGAATGATACAACAGTTTCATGACCGTGAGCGGATTGCGGATTTCGTGCGCCACCTCGGCCGCCAGCAAACCCAGCGCCGACAATTTTTCGTTTTGTCGCATTTGTTCCTCGACGTCCACGATGCGTTCATACAACCGCGCCTTTTCGATGGCGATGGCGGACAACTCGGCCAGCGCGCCCAGGATGCGGATTTCCTCGTTGGAGAAGTTGTAAGACCGGCCGGTATAGACGTTCAACGTGCCGATGGCCTGGCCCGCGAACAGCAATGGCACGCTCAACAGCGAAACCAGTCCCTCGCGCCGCGCCACATCAACGTTCTGATAGCGGGCGGACGTCTGCACGTTGGCCACCTGCAACGGCTTTTTACGGCGCACGACAACCCCCAGCAGACTTTCTTCCACACTCAATCGGGGCTTATTGAGATAAGCGCGGCTCGCGCCCTGGCTCGCCCGCAAATCCAGCCATTCGCGGCTGTCGTCCAGCATCATCAACGAACACATCCGCGCGCGCATCAAATCGCACGCCTCCCGAGTAATCGCGCGCAACGCTTCGTCCAGGTTCAGCGTCGAATTGATCGTGCGGCTCACGGTGGCGAGCGATTCGAACAAATGCACTTTTAATCGCAATTGCTCGTAGAGCCAGGTGTTTTGGATCACCTTGGCCGCCTGTACGGCCAGTTCCTGCAATAATTCCAGGTCATCCGCGCTGAACGCGTCCAGGCGGTCTGAATCCATGTTCAACACGCCGCGCGTTTCACCGTTAACCTCCAGGGGGACGGCGAGCTCCGATTTCACGCCGCGGCGCGCCGCCACATATCGTGTGTCCTGGCTCACGTCGTTCACCAGCGCCGGCTTGCCGTGCCGTGCCACCCAACCCGTGATACCTTCGCCCATGCGCAATTGGAGCCGCCGTGCCGGAGCGGGAAGATTTTGCGACGCGTGGATTTCCAGAAACCCCGAAGTGGGATTCATCAGGACGACAGAGCCCGACGACGCCCGCACCAACCGCACTCCCTCGCTGACAATCAATTGCAGCGCCTCCTGGGCTTCGAGCGTGGAGTGAATGACGTTACTGACCTGGTACAACAATTCCAGCCGCTCAAGCCGCGACTTTAATTTGGGAATTTCGTCATTCATTACCGGATTCGCATCATCAAAACCAGTCCGGATAGGCCGAAAAACAGGTTGGGCAGCCACGCCGCCAACACCGGCGGCCAGGCGCCACTCGAACCAAAGGCAAGACTCACGTTCTGCACGACAAAATAGGCAAAACAGATAAAAATACTGCCAGCCACGCCGAAAAAGAGATTGCGCCGTCCCGGAGCCGCGCCAAACGGGATCGCAATCAGCACGACAACAATGCAGGTAACCGGCATGGCGATGCGTTCCTGAAGTTCCGTCAAAAGCCGGCCACGATCCCGGCGCGACATATTCGGGTGCCATTGCAAATAGCCGACAATATCGCTCAGCGGAATGTTTGGGTTTTGTTCTTTTACGTCAAAAAAATGGGCGATTCTGATTTCCCGCGCGATTTCATCCGGCGTTTCGTCAAACTCCGGCATGGCCAGGACATTGGTTTCCACGACGGGAACCGGCATCGACGGGATGTCAGCCTGCTTAAACACCTGCACATCGTAAAACACCCACACACCATTGGTGCGCACCGCCCGATCCGCGGTCAAACCACGCAGCGAGCCGTCGGACAAAACCCATCTCACCCACGGGTGCGGCAATTCAGACGAGCCCGGACGATAATCACTCTGAACCGCCCACTGGCGGTGGGCACGGTCGTTCGTAAACCCGAAATTATGGACGACGTCGCGCGGCTCGGAATGACGGCTCAATGCCTGGGCGGCCCAATCCCGGCAACCCGGCACCACCGTTTCGTTCAAGGCAAACAGAATGCCCGAGGCAATCAGGCCGACGATGAAATAGGGAATACAGATTCGCCACAAGCTCATGCCCGCCGCCCGCATGGCCGTCAACTCATTGTAGCGGGTATGGTGGACGAGCGCCCACAACAGGCCCAGCAGGAGGACCAGCGGGATCACAAAGGTCAAATACTGCATCGAAGCCGCGGCCGCATATCCGATCGTTTCCCCAAAGCCTAATTTCGCCTCCTCGATTTTGCCCGCATCGCTGAAGACCGTTACAAAAACGATGAATGTTTGGAGGCCGATGAGGCAAAACGCCAGCGGCACGAGCAATTCACGAAGCAAATAACGGTCAAGCAGACGCATCTTTGGTAATGGGTAACAAATTTAGGGAACAAAGGAACGAAGAAACGGACGACGCGCATTGAAGGTTCAGACGAAACATCGAAAGCGTGGCGGGAACCCTTCATTGCTCCATAAACAGCCGTTTTTCCGCTTCACCGCGCATTTTGCATTACCGATACCGTAGAAGTTGCATTTTTCAATGCTCCGACTCAGCGTCCCCCGTCTTTATTGGGTGGTTTATGCGCATGGCCTGACCCTTCCCGCGTCCGCCGCGTGTTTTCTATCAAAGCATTCAAGTCTTCGGCCCTTCGCTCAGTTTGCTTGAGATGCTTTTTGCTTGCTTGAAGTCTTTTCTTCAGCCTTTCGATTTCTTTCCCAAGTTTTGACCCTTCCTTTGCCACAGGGACCAAAGTAGCTTATTAAATGCCATTGTTACGCTTACTAAACTTGTGGCGCTCGCCGGGCACGGCAACTGCTATGGTCATGTCGTGATGCAACAAAATCGAAACAACACCGCTGAATTGGAGAATTTGGAGATGCAGGTCCGCAAGGCCAGGCAAATAGTCTACCAATCTGAGCTTAAGGTTGAGGCGATAGTGGCCACCATCCATGAAATTGAGAAATTTCATCCCAAAATCAAAATCATTGATCGCCAGACCCCGCCCGAGCCGAAAATCGGCGGTGGCTTCAACCTGCTTCCCAGATTGCTTGTCAAAGCAGCCTGACCGTGGATTTTAGATTCGCGGTTTATTGCCGGCGACGAACCGCCCTCTCGATGCATTAGCGCGATTGTTGTGATTTTTTATTTTTGCAGTGCGCTGAACCATGCTTAAATGTGCCATACATGAACGAATGGAACATCCAATCCCGGGCGACCGCTTGCGAAGCGTGCAACCAGCCTTTTGCCGATAAACAACCGCTGCACACGCTGCTCTCCGACGAACGCTCCGAACTGCGCCGCATGGACATTTGCCAAACTTGCTGGCAGACCCAATTCAGCGAAGGCGCGCGCGAACGCAAAGGTTTCATTTCCCACTGGCAAACCGTATTCATGGCGCCTGCTCCGGTTGTCGAAGCGATCCAAAAAGACACCGCCGAAACGCTGCTGCGCAAACTCATCGAGCAAAACGACCCGCACCATGCTCCGGCCGGCTACATCCTGGCGGTGATGCTGGAACGCAAACGCATCCTCAAGGTGAAAGAACAACTCGTCCGTGAGGGGCAGCGTCTCTTCGTCTATGAGCATCCCAAAACCGGTGACGTTTTTACGATTGCCGACCCCAACCTGCGCCTCGACCAACTCGAACAGGTCCAGCGCGACGTGGCTCAATTGCTCGAACACGGATTGAATCCGCCGCCTCAACCGGTCGCGGAGGAAACCCACGCCCAACCCCCGGAAGCTGAATCCGCTGTAAATCTTGCGTCGAAGTAACGTTCCGGCATGTCCGCCACTCCGAAATCCCCGGGTTCTTTCGGCTATCAATTCCGCGACGAACTGCTGCTGCGCGTGGCCCTGACACATCCGTCAGTCGCCCACGAAAGCGGAACGCCCGTGGCGCACAACCAACGGCTGGAGTTTCTGGGAGACGCCGTGCTGGGCCTGATTCTCACGCAAAAACTTTACGAAGAGTTTCCGGCATTTGAGGAAGGCCCCCTCACCAAAGCGCGCGCAAAGCTGGTCAATCGCCACGCTCTCGCCAGCCGCGCCCGCTCGCTGCGCCTGGGCGACCATCTGATTTTGAGCCGGGGTGAAGAAACGAGCGGCGGGCGTGATCGTTCTTCTGCTTTGGCCGACGCTTATGAGGCGTTGCTTGGCGCGATTTTTTTGGACGGCGGTTACGACGCCGCGCGCGAATTTATCTTGCGGGAATTTGCCGGTTCATTTGACGAGTTGATCGCCCGTCCGCTCATCGAAAATCCCAAGGGCGAATTACAGGAGCTTTTGCAATCGAGTTCTCCCAAAGCGCCGGAATATCAAACGGTCCAAATCTCCGGCTCAGACCATGAACCAATCTTTGAATGCGCGGTGTTTCACGACGGCGCAAAACTGGCCCAGGGAAAGGGCAAAAGCAAAAAGGCCGCCGAAAGCGCGGCGGCGCTGGCTGCATTGGGAACGTTGAAAAGTTAATTCGTTGAAACGTTTCAACGTTTGCTACTTGTTGAGGAAATTGCTCAACGAGCCACCCATTTGCTTGACGGCGTTTTGCCGGACTTGCTTCAAGTTCGCCGCATTTTTGTCGAGGTTGGCCGACGCTTCAACGACGGTTTGAAGCGTGGTGCTTGATATCGCGCTTAAAATGCGCCGCGTCAAATCCGACGCCGTAATGCCGTCGCCGTCCGTACCCAGGTCCGTCAGGTGAATCTCCGGCAATGAAATTAGCTGTGATTTGGACATGCCGGCCTCGTTGATGACGACCTGGACCTGCGCGCCGGTCACTACCAAATCGTCCACTTCAAATTTCTCTTCTGATTTTGGCGTCTCTGCGACATTGGTCGAAAGTGTCCCGCCTCCCTGGCCGGTCGAACTCACGTTATCGACAAGCTGGCTTAAATTATTTCCGGCCAGACCGCCTTCAAAAGTAATGTTTGGTGATTCGACCCGAATCGAACGAATAACGACTTTACTGGAAAAAACCGACATGGGATTCAAGCCCACTGCGATGAGGCCCACGGAGATGGACTGCGGCATTTTATACCCTTTGGGATTGCCCACCGCCAGTCCCTTGACCCTGGCCGAACCGGTAAGCAAAGACAAATCGACGGACTCCAGGCCCACGCTCGTCTGAGTCAGTCGCGGACCATAGGTTTGGACGCCCTGTTTGACAATATGATTGAGACACACGCCGACGACGATCAGCGCGATAATCACCACCGCCAACAGCACCAACGCGACCGTTGAAATGACCCTTTTCACAATTTAAGCGCGTTTGATTTCAGGCATGCGCCAACTCGCGCACAATGGCCACAAATTCCTCGGGCTTGTAAGGCTTTGCCAAAAATCGCTCCGGCTTGATCTCCGAATCGGCATAAATACTTTCGTCCACAGTGCCGCTCACCAGGATGATCTTTTGGCCGGGATCAATTTTCCGGCATTCCTGAATCAACTGCAAACCGTTCATGCCTTCCATGGCATAGTCCGTCACGACAAGGTCCGGCCGCCGGGCGGCCGCTTTATAGTCGGCCAATGCGCGGCGCGGGTCCGCAAATGTGCGCACCATAAATTCCTCCGGTTCCAATACCATTTCAGCCAAATCCAGCAACATCACCTCGTCGTCTACCACAAAGACCACTGGCTTATCGGTCCGCCTGGAACGGTGATTATCCGTCATCCGGATAGAAAACACCGCCTCCACGCCGGAATCAAGCGATTTCAAAATATTGACTTTGTTTGACTTTCAGACGCCGCCAAACCCCGCGTGCCTAAAATGCGACTCGAGTTGAAAATGCCACACAATGGAGGGAGATTCCATTGATGTCCGATTATCTTCTTTGCACCGTCGAACGCGGGGCGGTTCGCGGCGGCGGCGCCACTTGCAACCGACGCCAACCTTGCCGTCGTCCGTCGCCGGAAAAAAATTGCTTTGCTCCGATTACAAATTAAAATCCGCGCCCCGTGTTGAATTTAAGTGTTCTGAATCCGCAGCAGCGTCAGGCCGTCGAAACGTTGAAGGGCCCGGTCCTGATCCTCGCCGGCGCGGGCACCGGCAAGACCCGTGTCATTACTTATCGCATTGCCCATCTAATCGCCAAAGGCACCGCGCCGGAAAACATTCTCGCGGTCACCTTCACGAATAAAGCCGCCCGCGAGATGCAGGAGCGAATCCGTAAATTAATTCCGGCCCCGCGCAAGCGGCCCGGCGATGGCCGGCCCGCCTCGGAACAGCGCCCGACAATCTGCACCTTTCACTCCCTCTGCGTTCGCATCCTCCGCCGCCATATCGAAAAGCTCGGATACAAAAGCAATTTCGTCATTTACGACCAATCAGAGCAGTTGAGCGTCGTCAAAAAAATCCTTTCGCAAATGTCCGCCAAAGGCGAAAAGACCGATCCCGCGGCGGTCCTGAGTCTGTTGAGCCGCTTCAAAAATGGCGGTGAAAACGCCGCCGCCTTTGCCGACGCCAGTGTCCGGGCGCTGGCGCAGCACATTCGCGCCCGCTACGAATCCGCGCTTCACGCATGCAATGCGGTGGATTTTGACGATTTGATTCTGCTCACGCTCCGGCTCTTCACCGAGCACCCGGACGCCCTGGAAAGTTGCCGCACCCATTATCGCTACGTCATGGCGGACGAATATCAGGACACCAACGCGGCGCAATTCCAGCTCATCCATGCTCTGGCGGCAAACCACCGGAATTTCTGCGTCGTCGGCGACGACGACCAGAGTATTTACGGCTGGCGCGGCGCGGAAATCGGCAATCTGCTGGACCTCGAAAAGCATTTTCCCGAGGTCAAAGTCATCAAGCTGGAACAGAATTATCGTTCGACCAACACCATTCTCAACGCGGCCAACGCCATCATCAAAAACAATCCACGGCGGCGGCCAAAGGAGCTTTGGTCCGGCAAAGGGCAGGGAAACAAAATCATCCTGCGCTCTTACAATAATGACGAAGATGAGGCGCGCAACGTCGTCGAACAGATTGAATTTGCCCGCCTGGCCCATCGAGCGCCGTGGTCCGAAAACGCGATTTTGTTTCGCACCAACATGCAGTCGCGCCCCCTCGAAACGGCGCTGCGAAAGGCGAGCGTTCGTTATCACCTGATCGGCGGCCAGAGTTTCTTCGACCGCCGCGAGGTCAAGGATTTCATCGCCTACGTGAAGACCTTCCTTCATCCACATGACGACATCAGCCTGCTGCGCATCGCGAATGTTCCCGCGCGCGGATTGAGCGACGTGACGATGGAACGGCTCCTGGCGGCCAGTCACGAACGGAAAGGCTCCGTCTTCGCCGCCATGAAAAGCCCGGTGGTGCAGACAACTTTTCAAACCAAAACGCGCGAAAGCATCGAAAGCTTTGTCGAATTTATTGAACGCACGGGCGCGGAGCTTCAACACGCCGCAACTTCCCCGAAACCATTGCAATCCTGGGGCGAAAAGTTTTTGGACGAAATCGGTTATTTCGCGGAATTGCGCCGCGGAGAGAAAGAGGCTGACGCCGCCGAAAACCGCATTCGGAATTTGCGCGAAATGATTGCGACACTTGACGACTTCGGTCTGCCCGGCGAGCCGCCCGCCATTCGATTGCAGACCTTTCTCGAAGACATCACTCTCGACGCGGAACGGCTGGAGGAAAAGGAAGAAGCCGGCGACGCCGTGACGCTCATCACGATGCACAGTTGCAAGGGCCTTGAGTTTCCCCGGGTTTATATTGTCGGCCTGGAAGAGGGACTTCTGCCGCATTCGCGCTCGGCGGCGGAAGGCACGCTCGACGAGGAACGACGCTTGTTTTACGTGGCCGTGACGCGAGCGATGCACGGCCTGGCAATCAGCCATTGCGGCGGCCGCAAAAAATACGGCCAGCTGATGCCCTGTCATCCGTCGCGCTTTCTCAGAGAATTGCCGCCGGAACTCGTCGAAGACCCCGAAGCGAACAAAACGCCCGTGGCGGGTGACACGGCGAAGAAGATGTTCGACCTGATGCGAAATCTGGCAGGCGGGGACGTTGAAACGTTAAATCGTTGAAACGGGGGATTTGCAGGGCAATCAAGCGCAGGTTTCAGCCACATGCCTCCATCCTGTGGCCGTCGGAGATCCCCAGTGAGGCACCTTTGCCGCCGCCCTTGCTTGCGTTGTTTCACGTCGCGGTTTATGTTGGCCCGTCGTGAATCAACCGCTTGCCGGATCGTTGCTCTTTTTCACGAATTAAACCGGCGGGGAAGCTCAAATTATGACCGATTCGGACCGGACCATGACGACTTCGCCGTGGCCCTCGTTAAGAGGGCTTTGGGGATTGCTTTGGCATTCGATGCTCTTTTTACCAGTCGCCGTTATACTTTACGCCGCCTGGTTTTTCATTTGGGCATCTGTCTTTACTCTTCCCGTCATTGCCGTTTTCGCCCTCGTCTTCGGGGATTGGCTTTATGCCGCAGAATCGTGCGCGCTTTGGGTCCCGTTGCTTTTTCTGAGCCGATGGAAAAGACTTCACGTTAATTCAAAAGACACTCTGGATTGGAAAAATGGAAATATATGACTGACCCACGCTACACCAAACTGGCCGATCTCCTTATCAATTATTCAACCAAAATCAAAAAAGGCGACCGCGCGTTGCTCGACATGATTGACGTACCGGACGAATTTTCCATCGAGCTCGTGCGCGCGGTGCGCGCGGCCGGCGGCACGCCTTTTGTCGAAGTGCGCCACACGCGCGTATCGCGGGAG
>DASXFM010000511.1:0-6602 GCA_036489615.1 Verrucomicrobiia bacterium
ATTTCTTCCTCCGTGCATTCTGGATAAGTTCATCTGCGAGGACGCCGATGAGCACCACGCCGCCCATGACGGCGAAGTTGAGCGAACTGGGGATGTTCAGGAGATTGACCAGGTTTTGCAGCACCAACAGCAATGTCGTCCCAATGAGAACACCCAGGATGCTGCCCTCGCCACCGCGCAGGCTGCAGCCCCCCAGCACCGCCGCCGCAATACCGTATAGCTCGTAAAAATTCCCCTGCGTCGAAGGCGATACGTCGTTGGTATAAAAGGCGAATAATATCCCCGAAATACCCGTAAGCAGCCCGGCCAAAACATACGCGCTGCCGATGACGAGTTTCGTATTCACACCCGAAAACCGGGCCGCCTCTTCGTTGCGCCCTACCGCAAACAAGTACCGTCCATAGACTGAACGATGCAAAACCAGCCACATGATCGCGGAGATAATGATCAGATAGACGAACGGTGTCGGCACATGCCATAGGGTTCCGTTGGACCACTGTTGCAACGTTTGAAAGCCATCGGCATTGCCAAAACCTTTGGTCATGTCATTGGACATGAAACGCGCCACACCCCGATAAATGAGCAATCCGCAGAGCGTGACGATGAACGGTTGCATTTTGAATCGCGTGATGAGTAGGCCATGCGCCAGGCCCAATGCCATCGGAACCGCCAGGGCAAACAACACCGCCAGCGGCCACGGCAAATGCCATTGCGTCAACGCAATCACTGATAACATCCCGTTAAGCGCGATCATCGAGCCCACGGACAAATCAATGCCCGAAGTGATAATCACAATGCCGGCGCCGATGCTGAAAATGCCGAACAAGCCGATGAGATTCGCGGTGTTGGTAAGGTTAACTTCCGAGAAAAAGCGCGGATTTTTGATGCCGGTGACAGCGCACAAGATCACCAACAGGACAAAAATGCCGAGTTCTTTCTTCATTCTTTAAAAGCCGGTTGAGCAGCCGGGATTCTTTTGCCCACGGCCAGTTGCATGATATTTTGTTCGGTGCAATCAGCCCGGTCGAGTGTGCCGGTGATTTCGCCTTCGTGCATCACCGCGATGCGGTCGCTGACGTTCAGGATTTCCTCCATGTCACTGCTGATGACCAGAATGACCGCGCCGCGTACAGCCAGGTCGCGCATGAAACGATAGATCTCCGCCCGGGCGCCGACGTCGATGCCGCGCGTGGGTTCGTCAAAGATCATCACGCGCGGGTCCATCCGGAACCATTTGCCCAGGACAACTTTCTGCTGATTGCCGCCGCTCAGGTTCAGAACACGCGCTTCGACGTTGGGGGTCTTGATTCGCAATGAATCCACTTCGCGTTTCGCGGCGTCGCCCTCGCGTTTGCGGGAGATCAGGCCGAAACGGGAAAAACTCTTGAGCGAGGGAAGACTGACATTTTCGCGTACGGACATCTCGACGATCAGACCTTCGGTGCGGCGGTTTTCGGGCACCAGATAGATGCCGTGCTCAATGGCGTCACGCGGTGAGGTGATGGAAATCGTCCTGCCTTCCAGCGTGATCTTTTTGGCGGGGCAATGGTCCATGCCGGCGATGGCCCGGGCGATTTCTGAGCGGCCCGCGCCGACCAGTCCCGCAAATCCCAGGATCTCTCCGCGGGCAGCGTCGAAGGAAACCGTTTTGCGCGGATAGAGCGAAGATGAAGCGTTACGGACCTTGAAAAAGCCTGGCGTCCTGGGCGCATCGGATTGAATGTAATGATTCTTAATTTCCCGCCCAATCATCAAGTTGACGACTTTGTCATGCGTTGCTTCGTCCGGACCCAATTCGCCGGCGTTTTTGCCGTCGCGTAACACGACCACGCGATCGGCGCATTGTTCGATTTCACCGAGACGGTGTGAGATATAAATGACGCTTACGCCCTGCTTGCTCAAATCGCAGACCAAATCAAGCAACCGCGTGGTCTCGGCCAGCGTCAGGCTGGAGGTGGGCTCGTCCATGATGATGAGCCGCGCGTTGAGCGACAGCGCTTTGGCGATCTCGACCATCTGTTGTTGGGCGATGGAGAGCCGGTCCAGGCGTGTTCGGGTGGAAACATCCAGGCCCAGGCGACGTATGAACGGTTCGGCATCGGCATGGATTTTCTTGGAATTGACGAGGCCGAAGGCATTGCGTGGTTCACGGCCAAGGAAGACATTGCCCGCCACGTCCAGGTTGCCCAATACGTTTAATTCCTGGTGAATAAACGCGACGCCCAGTCGGATGGCGTCGGCTACGCCGGGAACACGAACCGGGTGGCCGTCCACGATGATTTCACCGGCGTCAGGCTGGTGAACGCCGCCAAGGATTTTCATCAAGGTCGATTTGCCGGCGCCGTTCTCGCCGCACAGCGCCACGACTTCACCTTGCCCAACGCTCAAATTCACGTTGTCCAGGGCCACGACCCCGGAAAACCGCTTGCAGATTCCCCGCATTTCCAGGAGTGGCGCAGGCATAACCTTACTTGCCCAGCATCTTCGCCCGGTCGGTCTGATAGGCGGCTACGTTGTCCTTCTTGATCTCGCGGGTCGGAATGTAGATGGTCGCGGCGCCAAAGGCGTTGGTGTCGCCGCCCAAATATTTATCCATCATGGTAACGGACTGTCTGCCGAATTCGAAGGGGTTCTGAACGACGGTGCCGTAGATCGCGCCCGAGGCAATGCCCGAAAGCGTATCGTCTTCGTCATCGAAACAAACGATTTTGACCTGGCCGATCTTTCCGGCGTTGCGTACGGCATTGAGAATGGCCGGCCCGTTATAGTTCCACAATCCAACGAGGCAGGCGATGTCGGGGTATTTGACCAGGGTATCTTCGGCGTTCTTCTGCGCCCGGGCCGGGTCAGTGTCATCGGTCCGGATATCGATGATTTGGACGTTGGAACCGGCGAGGGCCTTTTTGATTCCATTGGCGCGTTCGACGGCGTTTTGGGCGTCAATATGCCCGACGAAGATCATGATTTTGCCGCCGTTAGGCAGGCATTCCTTGATCATGTCCCCGGCCTGGGCGCCGGCGGCGACGTTGTCGGTGCCGATATAACACACGCGCTGGCTTTTGGGGGCGTCACTGTCGGTGGTGATCAATAACGCCTGGCCGGCGATCTTATTGAGCAAGGCGGTTTCGTTTTCCGGGTCATCGACGCTGACGGCGATGCCATTGACGCCGCAGGCAATCAAGTCGTTGAGAATCTGGGTCTGCTCGGCGGCGCTGCCGGTGGTGGGCAGGCGAAAATCCACGTCCACGTTCCCAAGGTCTTTGGCCGCCGCATCGCAGCCGGCCCGGGCGTAGTTCCAGAAATTGGCGGTGTTGTTGCTGACGAAGGCGAGCTTCAGGCGGGTGGCGCTGCTGCCGCTGCCGCCGCCGTTTTCACCGGTGGACGAATTCTTTCCGCAACTGGTAACCAGCGCCACCAGGCACAACGACAGCATGAGGGAGGGGAGTTTTTTCATAACCATGTTTTTGTTTGGGTTTGGGTGGAGAAGAATTTGGAAATGATGGCGCGCATTTTCAATGTCAAATTCGCTTTATGAAGTGAATCCGTTACGCAAGCCGTAGTAAACTTCGTTCGTTCGCAAATCCTGTTGGAAACCGCGAACGGTTGTATCGCCATCAATGGACAGGAATTCGATGCCGGCCATGGCAGCGAAGTCTTCAAGCATTTCGGTGGTGACGGCGCGGCTGAAGCCGGTGTGATGCGCGCCGCCGGCATAGATCCAGGCGGTGACGGCCGTTTGAAAATCCGGTTTCGGGACCCATAATGCGCGCGCGACCGGCAATTTCGGCAGCGGCTTTTCCGGCGCGACAACCTGCACCTCGTTGACGAGCATCCGAAAACGGTTTCCCATATCCATGATAGCGGCATTGAGGCCGGGACCGGGCGGCGTATCGAAAACGAGCCGCGCGGGATCGGCTTTTCCGCCGATGCCCAACGGATGGACTTCCAATGACGGCCTGCCGGCGGCGATGCTCGGGCAAATTTCGAGCATGTGCGCGCCCAGGACTTTGGTTTGGGGCGGCTCCAGATGATAGGTATAATCCTCCATAAATGAGACGCCACCTTTCAGGCCTGCAGCCATGACTTTCATGGCCCGCACCAGCGCGCATGTTTTCCAATCTCCTTCCGCGCCGAAGCCGTAGCCGTCGGCCATCAGCCGTTGTGAGGCCAGTCCGGGCAACTGCGCGAGCCCGTGCAAATCTTCAAATGTGGTGGTGAAACCGGAAAAGCCGCCTTCTTTCAAAAACGCGCGCAGTCCAATTTCGATTTTGGCCGCTTCGCGCAATGAATTCCGATTGGCGCCCGTGCCGATCGTGTAGATATTTTCGTATTCTTTTACCAGGGCGTTGACTTGCGATTGGGTGGCGGCATTGACGCGCTGGACGAGGTCGCCGACGCCGTATCCATTGACCGAATAGCCGAATTTCATTTCCGCCGCGACTTTATCGCCTTCGGTCACGGCCACTTCGCGCATGTTGTCCCCGAAACGGCAAAACTTCGCTCCCTGCCAGTCGTTCCATGCGGCGGCGGCGCGGCACCACGCGCCGATTTGTTTATGCGCCGGGGGTTCGCTCCAAAAGCCAACCACGACTTTTCTTTCCAGCCGCATCCGGCTCATGATGAAACCATGCTCACGATCGCCGTGGGCGGACTGATTCAGGTTCATGAAATCCATGTCGATGGTGGCCCATGGAATGTCGCGATTGTACTGAGTGTGAAAGTGCAGGACGGGTTTGCGCAGGCGCTTGAGGCCGGCAATCCACATTTTCGAGGGTGAAAACGTGTGGCACCAGGTGATCAAGCCGATGCAGCGGGCGGATTGATTGGCTTTCTCGCAGAGCGCAGAGACTTCATCCGCCGACTTGATCACGGGCGTGAAAACGATTTTAACGGGAATTTCCGGCGAGTCATTCAGGGCCGCGGCAATTTCTTTTGAATGTCCGGCGACGCGCCGGAGCGCTTCGGTCCCGTAAAGGCGCTGGCTACCCGTGACGAACCAGACTTCGAGTTGTTTTAAGTTGTGCACCCGGATTATGAGGAATCTTACTGGCGCGGCTGCGGTTCGTAAATAGCGGTTTGCGCATAAAAATCACCAAGTTGCGCAAACGGATTCCATGAGTGGAAGCTTGACAAGGACGGCGATTGTTTGGTATAAGTTAAACTCGTTTCCGAGGTTAACCATTTTTACCATGAACCAAATCCCTAAACTGCTCGAATTGGCACGAAATATTGAACAATTCGTCAAGACACATTTGCCGGGTTGCCGGGCCAAGTACGCGGGGATATTGGGCGCGGTACTGTTGGCGTTGCCGTGGTCGGCGCGGGCGCTCATCATTAATGTCACCTACGATCCAAATTCAGTGACCATCCAGCCGAATGCGGCGCAGATCGAAACGGCCTACAACCTGGTGGTGCAGAATCTTGAGACTCTTTATACCAATCCCATGACTTTCAACATCACGGTGTATTGGGGCAATTCTGATTTTGGGAACAGTTCGACCGAGTTGGAAGGGGGCCCAAGTTATTCCGAGTGGACCAGCGCTTTGCAGGCGGCTGAAACCACGCCCGAGGACAGCAATGCTGTGGCGAGCCTGCCAGCGAGCGATCCGATTGGCTCGGCAAACTGGCTGATTCCCCGGGCTGAATTCAAATCATTGACGCAGTTGGCGAATCTTTATGGGATAGATCCCAATGACAATGTAAACGATGGCAGCGTTTATTTTGCGTCCAATGGTGTGACCTGGACGTTTAACCCGACCAATCGGGCGGTGCCTGGAGAATACGATTTTATGGCAGTGGCCGAACATGAAACCACTGAGGCTATGGGACGCATTTATTGCCTGGATGTGAGTATCTCCGGTTATTATGTGCCCTACGATCTGTTCCGTTTTACCAACGGGGTGCGAACACTCTATGCCTTCGACTCGGGCGTCTATTTATCCATCAACGATGGCGTGACGGCGCTGAAACCGTTCAATGCGGTGACACCATCGACCTATATGTCGGAAGACGCCCAGGATTGGATGCCGACGAATTTGGTCGATTCGTACGACTGGGAGCTTGGTCCTGATGTGGAAGGCGTCCTTTCATCTCCCGACTTAACGTCGCTGGACATTCTGGGTTATGACTTGAATTTCACCGCGCCGAAATTGAAGGGAACCCGGCTGACCAATGGCAATTTCGATCTCACTTTCACCAACGTGACAGGATTGGGTTTTACCGTGTGGGCGAGTACGAATCTTCTTTCGCCCGCGAACAAGTGGATAAACGTGGGCAGGCCAACCGAGACTTCCGTGGGCCATTATCAACTGATAGACACCTCTGCCAATAAAGACCGGTTTTATCGCGTTTTGTTACAATAAGGCATCCACGGCGTAGTCCACAGTCTCCAGTGCCGCAATTCGGAGGTTTAAAGTTCTTCCAGAGTAGTTTTGATAGTTTCGCGGAGATCCGACAGGGCGAAGGGTTTGCCCAGGCACGGACGTTTTTCGGCTTTTAGGAAATCACGCATCTGCTCGTTAATCACGTCGCCAGTAATAAAAATGATGCGCCGGCAAAGCTCGGGCCGGCTGGCGCCCAATTGGTCGTAGACCTGCCGGCCG
>DASXFM010000223.1:0-1676 GCA_036489615.1 Verrucomicrobiia bacterium
GTTCTATTTCGAGCGTGTCGCCCGCGGTGACACGATACTGTTTGCTGCCAGTTTCCAGGACTGCGTACATAAGTTTTCCCGCAAAGGGTTGAACATTAAATCAGATTTACCAGCCTTGTCAACGCCTGTTTTTCGAAAAAATGGAGGTGCTGCCCTACGGCGTCCCCGCCCGTATAGCGGCGCAATTTGGGTGGGTGGACGTTCTTCCGGGCACGTTCCGCCCGATATACGGGCGGTGACGGCGCAGCGCGCCGTCACCTACCATAAAGCGCGTCAAACCTCCACAGTCCCCACCGGCAATTCCAATCGGCCAATCGCCTCATGGTAGTAGCACAGCCACCCCGATTGGCTTCCTGGTTTGACCTCAAAAATAATTTTCAACCGTTGCTCACCGGGATACTTGCCCTGATCATCCGGGCCAAAGGCCGAACCGTTCCATACTTCGACTGAGTGGACGTCTCCAATGGATTTTTCTTCCAGGTCCGCCAGGTTCCGGATTTTTTCAGAAGCCAATATGAACTCGGTCGGCTCCCAAAATGTAAATGCGTTACACGAGGCAGGTTTGGGTGTGATGGTCACATCCAACTCGACATAATCCCTGGGATCCTTCTTTCCAATCGATACGGCCGACTTTTCGCCCAGTTCCGCATTCTCCCCTGCCACGCCATGGCCGATCGAAGGCGGGGTCTCGTCCTCATCCTCGTCCTCAGATTTTGGTTCCGGCGGCTCGGGAATCACCTTGATGGAGTGAACGTTCATCGTGGCGCCACGCAGCGCGCGCGCTTTCCTTCCAAACAATGACAGGGCGAACTTTTTGACCAGATTTTTAATGACCCATTTCGCAACCCAGAGAAAGGCGAGGATGACAAATGGAAATATGATCAGTCCCCGAACTCCCAAAAAATGGTACAGCGCGACTGCCAAAACCCCGACAGCGACGAAGAGCCCAACAATGAGAAGTAGAATGAGCCGAAGCATAGATAATTAGGGGTTATTAAACGAGGATTTCAGCGCCCCCAAAAGACGTCAAGGCAAATGCCTTGAGATTTCAGAAGAATTCCCATGAAAAATCCCGAATCCGGTTTATGTTAAGGCAAAGGAGATTGGATGACAGACCAGGAAAACGCATTTCCTCAAGCGAACAGCCGTGTTGCCATCGAAAACGTCACGCCCGAAATTGACGGAGGACATTTCGCGCTCAAACGCTCCGTTGGCGACCGGGTAACCGTGGAGGCGGACATCTTTGCCGACGGCCACGACGTTCTTTCGGCCGTCTTAAAATTTCGACGTGACGCGTCGACCGATTGGCAGGAAATCCCGATGACATTTGTGGCCAACGACCGATGGCGCGGCGAATTTGCCGTCACTGAAACCGGCATCTACCTCTATACCATTGAAGCTTGGGCAGACCATTTCCAATCCTGGCGTCGCGATTTGAAAAAGAGACTGGATGCCGGGCAGAAAGTTTCCGTGGACTTGCTCGTGGGCGCGGAATTGGCCGAGGCCGCAGCCAAAAAGGCAAATGACGCCGATGCCGCGCAATTGCGGAATTGGGCGGGTGAATTGCGCGGCGAAAAGAAGATCGCCGCCGAACGCGCCCTGGATTCGCAAATGGCCGGTCTGATGGCGCGTTATCCGGATCGTCGTATCGCGACGGTTTATCCAAAGGAACTTCG
>DASXFM010000259.1:0-3782 GCA_036489615.1 Verrucomicrobiia bacterium
ACAATCAACCAATCCGTTCAACTTCAATGGGGAACCACCTGGCGTGACTGGTTCCTGACTGCGTCTCAAAGCTACAGCTACTCTGACGACCCGGAGATCGAGACCGGCGGGCAAACCGAACAACAAAACTATTCAACGGTATTCAATGGGATTTACCATTTCAACGATAAGCTCTCCCTGAATGCAGGCTTCAATCAAAACTTCGTTGACAACGGTCAAACTACCTCCACGAACCTTTCCCTGGGCCTGGTCAATTCACGTTCATGGTCAACGATGAATTGGTTAAATGACCAGGTTTGGCCTCGCTTAAGCGTGGGCGTCGGCCTTGGCCTGGGTTATAACCAGCAGCAAGACAGTGCCGATACCACCTTTCAGCAATATGAGGCGCAAATGAGTTGGCGCGTCACCGACAAAATCAGTTTTCAATTAAACGGCGGTCTCGAAGATCAGGAATATTTGAGCGGAGGCGCAAGTGCTCTGCTGACGCCTATCTTCGGCGGCTCGGCCCAATACCAGCCATTTGAGCAAACGAAGTTCAGTGTCATTGCCAATCGCACCATCAGTACTTCGGCTTACGAGAATCAAAATGTCGAAGCGACCACGGTCACGGCTGATTTCAATCAGCGCTTGTTCGGTGGCGTCATCTTGGACTTAAACGGCGGCTTTTCGTGGAATAATTATGTTGCCTCGGTTCTCACACTGGCCACCGCCAGAAACGATGACACATACACATTTGCTGCCCGCTTATCCTGTCCCTTTCCAAAGCGTGGAACAGTTTCCATTTTTTACCAATACAGCGAGACTTCTTCCACTCAAAGCGGCTTTGCGGCCGGCTCATCGGCCTTTGGCTATTCCAGCAATCAAGTGGGCCTTAACATATCCTACGCGTATTGACCTGCGATAATTTCCCTTTTACTATTGACGCGTTATATATGCTGGGACGGGTCAATCGTAAATTCGGGCTTTTCCTTTGGAAAATCAGTCCATAGATTCGGCACATCGCCTTCGGAATTTTGCGCTGGGGGTGGCAATTCTTGCGTGCGTTTTCGCGATTCCACTCTGGAAATTATTCCAGTTTGCGGCGGCCAGCGAACTCTATTCGTATATCCTGCTGATACCATTGATCAGCCTGTATCTATTGTGTTTAAAGAGGGCGAGCTTGCCGGCTTCGAGCCCTCCGGCGCGGTCATTGGGCTTTGCCTTCTTTTTGATCGGCGGCGCGCTCCTTGCCGCGTATTGGCTTTGGATTCGTCCGGGACCGCTCGCGGGAAACGATTATTATCTGACGGTGACTACGAGTAGCTTCCTTCTGTTTTTTTACGGAATATGCTCGTTGTTCTGGGGGCCCGGATTCCTCCGTGCGGTTGCTTTCCCATTGGGCTTTCTCATGTTTCTGGTGCCCGTTCCGCCCTTCGTCATTCAGGAAATGGACTCGTTTTTGCAAAAAGGTTCGGCCCAGGTGGCTGCCGGATTTTTCATGCTGTCAGGAACCCCGTTCTTCCACGACGGTTTGACTTTTCAACTGCCCGATATCAAGCTCGCAATCGCCCCCGAGTGCAGCGGCATCCATTCCACCATCGTTCTATTCATCACCGCTTTGCTGTCCGGTCATATATTCCTGCGGACACCGTGGAAACGGGCCGCTCTGGTGCTTGTTGTGGTTCCACTCGGCTTGATCCGCAACGGATTTCGCGTCTTCATCATCGGACAGATGTGTGTTCATTGGGGACCGCAAATGATTGACTCACCCGTGCACCGAAAGGGCGGGCCAATGTTTTTTATTTTGTCGCTCCTCCCGTTATTTTTCATGCTCTTCCTTCTTTTTAAGTCAGAGAAAAGGTCTCCGGGTCAAATGACGAACATGCAGAGCCAGCCATGCGCAAATTGATTCATTGGATTTCAGCCGCTGCCATAGTCGCCCTGGTAGCCGGCGCCGGATGCACGGCCAGGGTTAAGTCATCTTATCACTTGAAACGTGCCAATCGGTTCTTCGATAGCGGCCAATATCAGTCGGCGGAAATTGAATACGAAAATGTCCTGCGCGAGGATCCGCATGACGCAAGGGCTTGGGTCGGGCTTGGTGATGTTTATTTCAATGAAGGCCGCGGCCCGGAAACAATTTCTGTCCTGCTGCGCGCCGAGCAACTGGATTCCGCCAATCTGGACGTCCGTCTGAAATTGGCCGCCTTGTTCCTGGCGTCTGGGCAATCTAAAGAAGCAGCCAGCGAGGCGACCTTCGTCTTTTCACGGAATCCCAAAGATGAACAGGCCCCGCTCCTGCTGGCGAATGCCGTGGCCACCAACGACTTTGCCGCCGTGCGCCTCAACTTTCAGCAACTCCAACAAAAAGGCGATAGCGCGCCTTTGGAAACGGCGTTGGGAATCGTCGCACTCCGTCAAAACGATTTGAAAACGGCCGCAGACCATTTCCAACACGCGATTGCGCTCGATCCACGATTTGGCGAGGCTTACACGGGCCTGGGCGGCGTTTTCTTTGCGCAAAAGAATTTAAAACAAGCGGATGGCGCTTTTCTGACGGCGGACGGCCTGGCTCCCGTTTGGTCTGGTAACGGTGTCCGCCACGCGCGCTTCAAAGTTTTATCAGGCGATTCTGCCGGGGCTGAACGCCTGCTCCTGGGCATTGCCGGCCGGGCGCCATTCTATTTGCCGGTATGGATGGCCCTGGCACAAGTCTACGCCACCGAAAACGATTGGTCCAATGCGACGACTGATCTGGCAAATGTTTTGACGCTCGACCCCCGGAATTTTGATGGTTTGTTGCTCCAGGGACGGCTGGAATTGATGCAGGGCCGGCCTGCCGACGCCGTGACTGACTACAAAAAGATGGCGGAGATTTATCCGAATGCGCCTTCCGTTCTTTATACGCTCGCCCAGGCCTACCTCGCGAATAATCAAACCAATGAAGCCGATAGCGCCCTGACCCAGGCTCTCGATCTCAAGCCCGATTTTTCCGAAGCCATCCTCTTGCGCGCTCAATCCGAAATCAGCCACGGAAATCCCGCCCGGGCAATTGTGATTCTAAATCAGTTGGTGGGGCGCCAGCCTCATTTGCCGCAGGCTTGGCTGTTGCTCGCGGAGGCCTATCGCATTCAGGGCGCGCCTGACAACGCCGTTGGAATCTACCAGGAGCTCGAAAATTCCTATCCTCATAACCCTCAGGTCCCCGTTCTGTTGGGCAGCTTGCTGATCCAGCAGAATCAATCTAGCGCCGCTCGCGCCGAATTTGAAAAAGCGCTGAAGCTCACCCCGAATTATCTGCCTGCGGTGGAGCAATTGGTGGATCTGGATCTGGCCCAAAAACAATATACGGCTGCGCTCCAACGCGTGCAACAGTTGGTGGTTCATGATCCCGACCGTGCGGTGTTGCAATTGCTTCTGGGCACGACGCTTGCCGCCGGCGGAGAAACAAATCAAGCCGAATTGGCTCTCACGAAAGCCATTAAACTCCAACCCGGCTCTCGCGCTGCGTATCTTTTGTTGGCTCAACTTTACTCTCAGGCCGGCCAAGATCAAAAAGCCCTGAACGAATTGCACCTCGCCCTTGAAAAAGACCCAAATGACGTCACGGCCCTGATGCTCAAAGGCATTATCTACGACTCGGAGGCAAACTATGAATATGCCCGCGACGCTTATCAAAAAGCTCTTGCCGTCATTCCCGATTATGGGATGGCCCTCAATAATCTGGCATGCGTCTATGCCGATCATTTGAATCAGCTCGAGAAAGCTTACCCGCTGGCTCGCCGGGCGAGAGATGTCTCCCC
>DASXFM010000276.1:0-8668 GCA_036489615.1 Verrucomicrobiia bacterium
ATTTCGACCACGGCAAGAGCGCCAAATGCCCAGGCTACGAGCATGGTGTTTGAGGCGATGGACCGGGGTAGGGACGGCTCGTCTCCACACGCGGCAAGCGCTTGTGGGGACAAGCTGTCCCCACCCCTGCCCAAATCCGCGCAACGATTCATTGAGAGCGCAATACCAAAGGTCAACAGGCCCACGACTACTTTGAGGAGCAGCAATCCGGGGCCGCCCAAGCACAAATAGGCAAGACCAAATACGGCTTCGCCCAGGTATTCGTGATCGAATGACGGCTGGCCGTGAGCAGTCCACGAATAATAATCAATCGTGGTGGGTTTCCCTGTATGAATCAATTGTGTGCCGAAGAAAACATGGGACCACAGGTCGGGGTCGGCGGTGTTTTCGGAGAACTGGAAGACGGCGAGGCAGAGGACGGCAAGGAAAAATGCGGAATGCGGAATGCGGAATGCGGAATGCGTCATTGCCGAGTGCGGGAGGCGGAGGGTAATGCGGAATTTCGCCGCGCGGTTTTTGATGAAGCGACGACGATTCGCAATAACTCATCGGCTTCTCGCGTTAGACTTTCAACTCTCGATAATTTGATTTGCCCGCTCTCAACCAATAGCTCCATCCAGTAGATGGTCTCGTCGCACTCTTCTTCTACAATTCCCATCTTAGCGATAAAATCTTTCGGTGATTTAGCCCGGCAAGCAGCTCGATAATTCGCACCGACCGATGTGCCGCTCCGCAGTACTTGCTTGGCCAGGACATCAGCAACGCGATTACGGGGTAAAGCTTCGGTCATCCGAATTACGCGCAAAGCAAACTTTTTGGTTCTGTCTTTCAGATCAATATTCATAGGTATTTCTATTCACGCACTTGTTCCATTCCGCATTCCGAATTCCCCATTCCACATTAGTTTAAGGGCACTCCCCGACGAATGTACGTGGGAATGTCCAGGTCTTCGCCTTTGTGAATCGTTGGTTCACTTTTATCAAATCGGCCTTTGGAGACGATGGTCAAAGGGAGTTGTCCCTGCTTCATTAATGTTTTGTCCAGGCGACGGGCGCGATGACGGGTCCCGGGACGTTCCGATGAAGACGACGGCGCGCCGGACAGGAACCGGTGATCAAACCGGGGAGACGTGGAATCCCGGTTTGCGTCTCCGAGAGCGGGCATAATGTTTGTGTCCGCCGGATTGGAAAGCGCGATGGGTTCCGTTCTTTCAGCGGCATTCTTTGCGGCGATGAGCACGATGGACAATTTGTTCGCCATTCCCGCGTCAATCGCGGCGCCCATGATCACTTTGGCGCCTTCGCAGTGACTATTGATTTTTTCCATGACGCGGTTGACTTCGCCCATGGCCAAATCCTTGCCGCCGATCAGGCTGACCAGCACGGCGCTGGCGCCGGCGAGCGCGCGACCTTCGTCCAATAGCGGATGCGCCAGCAATTTTTCCACGATTTCACGCGACCGCGCCGGACCACTCGCTTCAACAAATGCGAAAGCGCTTTCGGAATGGCGGTCACGGACCAGGCCGCACAAGTCGTCAAAATGAATTTGAATCAGGCCCGGGCGCGTCAACAATTGCCAAACACCACGCACGCCTTCCACCAGAAGACCGCCAGTGATGCGAAAGGTTTCCAACACGCTTGTGTTTTCATCAATTAACTTGAATGCTTTTTGATTCGGCAGACAAATGACGCCGTCCGCCACGGCTTTCAAGCGTTCGAGGCCGGCGGACGCCTGTTCGCACCGGCGATTGCCTTCGCACAAAAACGGCAGGGTGACAAACGCCAGGACGAGCGCGCCCGCTTCTTTGGCGGCCCGCGCCAAAACGGGACTGACGCCGCTGCCGGCGCCCCCGCCAAGACCCGCCAGGATGAAAATCACCTCGGCCCCTTCGCAAGCGGACTTGAGCGTGGCAAATTGTTCCTCGGCCAGCGCGTGTCCGCGTTCGGGATCGCCGCCCGTACCCAGGCCACGCAATAATTTAGTTTCGAGATGGACCTTGATCGTTGCCGACGACGCGGCGAGCGAAGTCGCATCGGTGTCAATCACGGCGAAGTCCGCGCTGGAAAATTCGCCGTGGTTCAGGGTTTCGCCCATAATCACGCCCGCACCGCCCACGCCAAAAATTTTAATGGAGCGCGTCGCCCGCGGTTCGATGGCCGTGGCTGGAAGTTCGTTATTGGTTTTCATAGGTTCACGTGTTTTGCCAGCGGTAATTTAATTATCTTTGCAGAAACCGGCCAAAAACTCCCTTGATTCCCGCCACGAGTGATTTGCCCTCGCGCTTGCGGCTCTTGTAAGAGCCGAATTTCGCCAGCCCGATGGCCGCCACAAATTCGGGCTGGTCCAGCGCCGATTTAAGGCCGCTGATGGATTGGGTCTGGCCGGTCGTCACCGGCATTTGCAACGTTTGCTCGGCGAGTTTGGAAATGTTCGGAATGCGCGCGCATCCGCCGCATAGAAAGACACCCGCGCGCAGATAGTCAGCGAGCCCCGCCTGCTCCAAATCCTGAGCAATGAGCTGGAAAATTTCCTCGAGCCGCAGCGACATAATTTGGCGCAGGTGCTCCACGTTGACCACTTTCATGACGAGCCCCAGTTCATTGGTTATCGTCACTGTCTGGCCTTTGCACTCCACGTCCATCAAAGCCGAGCCATGCTCCAGTTTCAACTTTTCCGCACGGCTCAACGGGACTTTTAATCCGTAAGCCAGGTCGTTTGAGACGTGGTCACCGCCCACCGCGATGGCCCCGGTGTGTTTGATGACTCCGTCCGCGTACACCACGAAATCAGTCGTGCCGCCACCGATGTCGATGACGAGCGCGCCCAATTCCTTTTGCTCGGCGCTCAGGAGGGCCAGAGACGAGGCAAGGCCGTTGAATACGATGTCCTCGACTTCCAATTGCAGGCCTTTGACCAGGCGAATGGAATTTTGCAGGCGATTGGTGATTCCATGAACGACATGGACGTCCACCTCGAGCCGCGAGCCGAGCATGCCCACGGGATTGGTGACGCCGTCCTGGCCGTCCACAAAGAAATGCTGGCGAATCGCGTGAACGACGCTGTTTTCAGTCGGCAAATTGATGGCCTTGGCGTTCTTGATGACGTCCTGGACGTCGTCTTCGGAAATTTCGCGGTCGGCGCTTACCACCGGGTGCATGCCGCGGTTGTTGAATCCGCGAATGTGTCCGCCGGTAACTCCGAGAAAAACGCTGCGAATTTCCACGTCCGCCATTTGCTCGGCCTCGACGATGGCGTTGCGCACGTCTTCTTCGGCTTGCGCCAGGTCGGCGATCTCGCCCTTGCGAACGCCGCGCGAGCGCGATTGGCCCAAGCCGACGATGTTCAGCACGCCGTCGGCGTTCAATTCGCCAACCACGGCGCACACTTTCGACGTGCCAATCTCAAGACCGACTATGATATTCGAATCGTCAAACATTTTTCCTCCATGAAGTTTGTGTATCCAAAGTTTTGGGCGCCGGAGACGGCGCGGAAATCCTTTCCGCCCATCGCACCGGAACGTTATTCGCCACCGCCAGATCCACGGACGCAATGACCTTGTTCATCCGCTGTCCCAAATCGTAAATTTCGCGCCAGCGCGCCAATTGTTCATCCAAATGGTCCAAACCAAAAGTAATTTCGCCGCCCTGGACGGTGGTCACGACGAAAACGCGCGGAGACGACACGTCCACGCGCTGAAGTTCGGCCAATCCCGCCATCCGGGAGCCCGGAAATGCGGCGACCAGTTTAAGTGCGGCCAGGATTTCCGGCGTCACCAGCCGATGCCCGGACTGCAATTGGAAAACGTTCAGGCCACTCACGACGGGGAGTGAAATATCCATTTGCGCGAGAGGAACGATGCTTTGGCGCGGGTCGAGCGGCTGCATCACAAAGCCATTTGCATCGAGTTGAAAAACTGAAATTGCGATGCCATTGGGGCCGGCTGCCTGCGCCAAATCCACCTGCGCGACTGCCGTGCGCTCGGTCACGCGAATTTTTAGCGTGTGCGGCAAAACGCGTTCGACGGAAGCGGAATTGATTGCCGAAGCCATTTCCAGGTTTCGTTTCACAGCGGCGAGGTCGAGGGCGATCAAATTCTGCCCCAGTTTGACGCCTGACCATCGGCGCAACTGGTCTTCCGAGATCGTTCCGCTCGATTGCACGTCGATCTGCTGGACCGCGAAATCCGGGTTTTCGTAAACGAACTTGTTCAGCGTCCATTCGCCGGCCCGCCAGAACAGGTAAAGGCCGAACAGCGTTCCTAAAGCAACGGCGAACACGCCCGTGGCCAACCGCATGCGCGTCGCGCGCGCCTGGTCCGACCGCACCTTGACGTCGAGTACGTGCCCGCGGCTCAATCGCCGATTTTTCTGTTCGCGTTTAAACCACATGATTGTTTAATGTCACTTGTCTCTTCCTGCGCAAAGCCATATCCACCATCCGCTGGCACAGCTGCGCGTAGTCCAGTCCCGCCACGGCGGCCGCTTTTGGCAATAGGCTTAGTTCGGTCATTCCCGGCAGCGTGTTGACTTCGAGCACCACGGGGCTGCCGTCAGGGCGAACCATGACGTCCACGCGCGCGTATTCGCGCCCGCCGATGGCCTGGAAAGCGCCGAACGCCGCGTTCTGGATGCGCTTCGTCGTTGCCGCGTCAAAATCCGCCGGGCACGAATATTCCGTCGCGCCGGACGTATATTTATTTTTGTAATCATAATTGCCGGCCTTGGGCCGCACTTCGACGATTGGCAGCGGTTGCCCGTCGATAATGCCCACGGTAGTCTCGCGTCCGACAATTTTTTCCTCGACCAGGACATCTGAGTCGAACTTCAGGGCTTCGGCAATCGCGCTTTTCCAATCTTCTTTCCGTTCGACGAATTGCAATCCCACGCTCGAACCCTGCCGGACCGGCTTCACAACCAGCGGCAGCGCGAGGTCTTTTGGAAAGGGCGCATCCGGCGAGGCGATTGCCGCAAATTTTGCCGTCGGCACCCCGGCTTCAATGCACTTCAGTTTCGTCAAAACTTTGTCGAACGCGATCCGGCTGGCCTCCGCATCGCAGCCGGTGTAGATGACGCCGAGTCTTTCGAATTGTTTCTGAATTTGACCGTCTTCGCCATACGTGCCGTGCAGGACAAGAAAGACCACGTCGCACTGTTTGGGCAATTCAAACGTGCCGTCTTTTGGGTCCAGTTCGGTAACGTGATGACCGAGCGAACGCAACGCCTTGGCCACAGCCGCGCCCGAACGCAGTGACACTTCGCGCTCGGCGCTTGGGCCGCCCAGCATGACAACAATGTTCAATTTATTCATTCCGCAATCTGCAATTTATTCTTCACCAACGATTTCGACTTCGGTATGCAACTCAATGCCGCGTTCGGTTTTGGCCTTCGCTTTCAAGACTTCAATCAGCTCCAGGACGTCGCGCGCCGTGGCTTTGCCGTCGTTGATGATAAAATTTCCATGTTCAGCGGATACGACCGCACCGCCGACGCACGCGCCTTTCAGGCCGAGTTCGTCCATGAGTTTTCCGGCCGGTATCGCGGCAGGGTTTTTGAAAATGCAGCCGGCGCTGGGCGCGGCGGGCTGCGAATCCCAACGCTTTTCGCTGAACGATTTCATTCGCTTTTCAATCTCCTCGCGCGAGGACACCGAGCACTTGAAAACCGCGCCAAGCGCAACGTGGTCCCGAAGCGTGGCGCAAGCGCGGTACGCGACCTGCATTTTCTCCCGCGCCATTTCGGAAATGCCCCCGTCAAAATCCATGAGCCGGACCGATTCCACGGCGTCGAACGTCTGGCCGCCCATCGCGCCGGCGTTCATGCGCAACGCGCCACCGACGCTGCCGGGAATGCCCTCAAGAAATTCCACGCCGCTCAAGCCGTTGCGCCGGGCCTCGACCGCCACGTTTTTCAATTTCGCGCCCGCCCCGCAACGCATTGTGCCGCCATCGATTTCAATTTTGCTGAATGCCGCCTGGGCCAGGCAAATGACCACGCCGCGAACGCCTCCGTCACGGACCAGCAAATTTGAGCCACGACCAAGAACGAAAAAAGGGATCGCGTGCTGTCCGCACAATTTCAGCACGGCCGCCAAATCGTCTTCATTTGCCGGTTCAACATAAAAGTCTGCCGGGCCGCCGACACGGAGCGTCGTGCGTTTAGCCAACGGCTCGTTCCGGCGAATGAGCGTGGCTTTCGACGCCTCGGATTCGAGTTCGGAAGCAAAATCAAAATTGTTCTGCGCTGGCATTTTAAAAATGGTTTCAGTCGCGGTCATGCGGCGGTAAATTGACGCGGCGCAGTCGCGCCCGAAGGCGGTTGCCGCGAACCGGCATCCCTGGCATCGCCTTGCCGGAGGCCCGCAAACACGGAAGCACTTAAAATATTCCCGGCGATTTGTTCCGCCGCATTTGGCGCGTGCCATTGGCCAAGGGCAGACTGCACTTTGGAACGCGCCGCTTCGTTCTCCACCAAATCGCCCAGGAGGGCTGCGACTTTTTCGGGCGTGGAATTCTTTTGTTCCAATAATTTTGCCGCGCCACTCTTTTCAAATGCGAGCGCGTTAAAATACTGGTGATTGTCTGCGGCGGCGGGAAAAGGCACCAGGAGGGACGGCAGCCGTACTGCGGCCATTTCCGCCAGGGACGACGCCCCGGCGCGGCTAACCGCAACCGTCGCGGCCGGCAGAGCCAAATCCATTTCGGCCAAAAACGGTTTGACGACGGCCCTGGTGTTTTGGGTCGCGTAGGCAGCCTTAACTTTTTCAAAATCATTGGCGCCCGTCAGATGGAGCCATTGCCAGTTTTTAGAGGCCAGAAGCGGCAGGGCCGACAGAATCATTCCGTTCAAACCGCTGGCGCCCTGGCTGCCGCCGACGACCAGGATGGTCGGCAGCGCCGGGTCGAGTCCAAGCGCCAATCGGCATTTTTCAATCGAGACACCGGCCCGCAGGAATTCCGGACGCACGGGGGTTCCCGTAACGGTCGTTTTACGGGTCTTGAGACGTCCGGCTGTTTCGGGGAATCCGACAAAGACCTCGTCGACAAAGCGCGTGAGAAAACGGTTGGCCCGGCCGGGAACCGTATTGGACTCGTGAAGAAAGGTTTTTGCGCCAATCTTCCGCGCCGCGAGGACGGGCGGCGCGCTGGTAAATCCGCCCATGGCCAAAACCGCGTGAGGGGGCCGCTTATTGAAGATTTCGCGCGCAGCCCGGAGTGATTTCCAAAAACTCAGGCCGAACGAGACGTAATTCCGATTTTGCAGTCCGACGGCCGGCAGCGTGAAAATCTCCATATCAGGCGCTCCTTTGACCGCCTGCTGGTCGATTTCCTTGGGCGAAATCAGCAGTGCAGTGTCGCATCCGCGCTTCTTTAGTTCTTCGGCCACGGCGATACCGGGAAAGAGATGCCCGCCCGTTCCGCCGCAGGCGATGGCGACGAAGGGCGTCCTGGTTTCTGGCTCGTTCATGTGGCTTGGGCTGCGAAGGGATTATCCCCACCTCTTTTAACGGATGATTTGCGGTTTTTTTCAGTCTTTTTTTCGCGCACGGGCGCGTGGCGGGCTACGCTGAACAAAATACCGGCGCAAACGAGCATTGCCAGGAGGTTGGAACCGCCGTAACTGATAAACGGCAACGGCAAGCCCTTGTTCGGCAGGGCGCTGGTCACGACCCCGATGTTGATGGCAGCCTGGAGGCAAATCAAGAGCGTTGCGCCGGAGGCCAGCAGGAAGCCGAAAGTCTCGCGAGCGTTCACCGCAATGCAAAAACCGCACACGCCGATGACGACAAACGCAACCACAATGGCCAGCGTGGCAACGAGGCCCAATTCCTCGCCGATGATGGCAAAAATGAAATCCGTTTGGTGTTCGGGAACAAAGCCGAGCTTTTGGAGGCTATTGCCCAGGCCCAGGCCGGTCCAGCCGCCGGAACCCAATGCAATCATTGCCTGATAGGCCTGATAGCCAACGCCGTTCTTGTGTTGCTCCAAATCCCACCAACTAAAGATGCGCCTCATGCGCATGGGATCGTGGAGAATGGAAATCGTCAGGGCCAGCAGGCCGGCTGCGGCGGGCATAAAAATGTGTTTCCATTGCGTTCCGGCCATGAGCAGTAATGAACAGCCAACGGTGGCCAGTAGAATCGTTGTGCCGCGGTCAGGTTCAATAAATACGAGGCCCAGGATACTCGCGATGAGCAGTCCGGGATAGATGACGCCGCGGTTCCAGGTCTGCATCTGCCGCTGGCAACGGTCACCGTACCAGGCGAGAATCGTGATCAGGGCGATCTTGCCCAGTTCGGAAGGCTGGAAGCGAAAGCCATGGAAATCAAACCAGCGGCGGGCGCCGTTGATCTTGACGCCGTGCATGTGCGGCACAAACAGGCCGGCGAGCAGAAAGAGCGCGAGGAAGAAGATCGGCCAGGCGAATTTTCTCAACAGTTGATAATCCAGCACCGTAGCCGTGACGCAAAGGATACCGCCAACAACGAACCATTCGAGTTGTTTAGTCAGAAGGCCGGCACCGAACTGGGTCATGCTCGAGCTGTAAAGCATGACCATACCCAGCGAAACTAATGCGGCGACGCAAAAGGCCAACGTTGTAACGGCGACTTTCATTCCACTTCAAAAACGACAGCAGGGTGGCAGCGCCACTTGCAATGCGGCGGGCAATTC
>DASXFM010000302.1:0-7668 GCA_036489615.1 Verrucomicrobiia bacterium
TCAACCATTCCCGGCCGTTCCTGCATCTTTTTTTCCGCTTCCGGCTTTAATAGCTTGAGAATTTCACCTTCAGGATAAGGATGATAAGCCAGCCATCTTCCAAAGGTATTTGGCAGCGGAATAATGATATCGTCCGTTTTCTCATGAAGCCATACGGCGACGAACAGGAGCGGAGCACAATCCAACCGGCGGATTTCATAATCCTGCTTTTTTACTTGAGGCAACTGTTCCGCCATGTGCAGAGCTTCCAGCGTTTCATTGGAAAAATCCGATTCGTACAGCCCATTAAATTTCAGCGCTCCTGTTTTTTTGTCCGTCATCAATTCCTCCATGCCCACGGAGTTGGTGTCATGCATCAGCAGGTAGACCCAGGCACCGCTGTTTTGCGCGAAAGAAAGCATATGTCCCGAAGCCAAAGCCTTCAGCCAAAGCCCATAATCGCGATAGGGAGCGGCAATTTTTATTTGCTCGATATGCAGTCCGCGTTCCGAAAGGCAGGGAACGTTCCTGTCCAGAAAACTTCTTACGTTTTTATAGACGATCTGCTGGCCGCCGTCGGGCGCTACAGGGTAAACAATGGCAGCATAAATATCGCCCGACGTGAATACACCTATCAAGAGGAGCACGAGGCAGGGGATGAAATTAGCCTTCATAGATGGTTGGTAATTGATGATGGTCAGTCCACTTGTATTCCTGGACCTGCGTGAAAGAGTTTTCGTTGTTTCATTCTTTCCTCAATTTCACGTTTCAATATTGCGCTTATTTCGCCTTCGGAATAGGACCGATGGTCCTGCCATTGTCCATAAACCGGCACTGGAATGATGACGTCGTTTGATTTGCCATGAAGCCAAAAGGCGTAGAATTGAAGGTCCATAAAATCCAAATAGCGAAGCTCATAATCCTCTTTCCTGACTTGCGGCAGATTTTCCGCCACGCGCAGTGTCTGAAGCACTGGATCGATTGAAATCGGGGCCGGACCATACATTGACAACCCCATCACCGGCCATTCCCGCTTTTTGTCGTCGTAACGCAGTAGGACCCCAGCCGAATTCGTCCCATCGGACAGCAGAAATCGCCATCCGACAAGTCTCGTTGCCGACAGAAACGATTCGGAAGGCGGATTTGTATAATTGCTGCGCCAATAAACACGAAACGGCCGGGTGATGGTCAAATCATTGAGAGGCGGCAAATGAGTAATCGGCTTAAAAAACTTTGAATCCAAAGCGTTGGAAACCGCTTGCCATCCTCCATCTGGAGCCTGGGGATAAACGATGGCGGCATTGCAGTTAACCGCGAAGAAACCGCCGGCCAAACCGAGCGCAAGGCAAAGAACGAATTTCATGATTTATTTGATTCTATCTCAAATTCATTTTAACAGCCACGCCTCTAATTGGCCGGTTGCGGTATAGAGATATTTTCCGTCCGGTGAAAAAGCCAGAGGAGTATTCGCACCGAAAGAAGAATCCGTTTGAAACTGGATTACCCATTTTAACTTGCCGGTGGCGGTATCAAACACGCCAATCACGTGAGCGCCGATGGTGGAGGAGAAACCCACCGCCGCCAGCCATTGGCCGTCTGCGGAAAACTCAGGCTCACCCATGTCCCAGCCCGGCACGTGCCAGGCAAAGGTCTGTAACATTTTTCCGTTGGCACAGTCCCAAAGTTGCAGACCATTTGCGGCGGTCGCGATCGCCAATCGACGCCCATTTGCGGAAATGGCCAGTCCCAGCACATGACCGCCAAGCGAATCAAATCGACGCAGCCGTTCACCGGTGACGGCTTCATACAGGCGGACAGCGTTGGGAAAATCTGCGCCGCCGCCAACCGCCAGGCGGGTTCCATCGGCAGAAAGGACGGCGGGAATATTCACGCCACCTTCATGCGGATGCATCCACAAAGCGGCACCGGTGCGAGTATCGAAGCAACCCAGATAGTTATAGCCCGCAAAGGCCATGCGTTGCGCGGAACGATCGAAACTGTATCTCCCGTCGTCCACGCCACTGGTCGGCTTGCCACTTAACAGCACCTCTTTTGTTTCATGATGACCGGCCAGATCCCAAGTGAGGAAGCGCCCGTAATCGCCGTGGTCGAAAACGAGCAGTTGTCCGGACGTTTTAAATGCCACGTCTCCGGGCACCGCAGGGTAGTCGCCAATCCGTTCCCGGAACGATGGGAGTTGCCACACCCATTTTCCGGTGTCGGTTCGCCAGATGGTTACAACCTCGCGCGACAACAAGGCAATGCACTGGCCGTCCGGCGATGGGACCAGACGCCATTGACCGCCCCTATCTTCCTGCCTGGGAATGGGAACTGACCACGCCGGCACGGTGAGCACTTTCTCCGGCACGGCCATTGCCGCCGGCACTGGTTTCTCGGGCAAGGCGTATTCGCGGCGAAGTAAATTTCGCCACTCTGGCAGCACAATTCTTTCGTCCAACAAACCGTTGGGCGCAGCGGCATAGATGTCACTTTCCGCCACCAGTGGCACGGAGCGCTCCGTATTGACAATTTTTAGAATTTCCTTCAGCACATTCCAATCTGTGCGATCAAATCGCGGATCTTTTACCAATGCAGCGATGAGTTGCTTCGTATCCGGACGCGCTGCGGCTTCCACTGCCCAAAAGAACGCGATCTGCTGGCCGTCGGAGTCATTGATCATCGGTTGGGCCGTGTAAAACCAATTGACGAGAAAATGGATTTCCGCCGGGCCGCGTATGCGCCACAAAGCGCCGGTGATATCCCCGGCATCGGATTCGTACTCGTCCTCCCGATCCGTCTGACCGGCCAGGGCGTGGCGTAAAACTTTACTGGCGTCTTTGGGTTTCGCCAGCGCTGCTCCGATGGCCCATGACGGATTGACCGCGCCCGAATCGCGCAGCACATATTGGCAGGCCAGCACCGCATCCGCATCACCCGGACGCAATAATTTGTCCGCGTGCAGGAGCATGAAATTGCTTACGCGAACGAAATCAGGGCTGTCTTTGCCCATCAACAAGTCCGGATCGTCTGAAACAGGCTGGCGTTGAAGAAAACGCAGCAACGCCTCCGGTCCCAGCCCCTTGATCATGCCAAGCAACGCATCACCTGACACAACCTCCTCTCCCGGTTCGGATTCATACCAGCCTTGCGGAGCCAGAACATAGAGCTCCGTCCAGGCACGATCCGGCATAGGAAGCGCGGCCATTTCCGAGAGGACTTTTTGAATGTCTGGAAGATACTCCGGCTGAATCGGAATGGTCTGGCGGGTAGCGCGTTTCATTTTGACGGCAAACCAACTCGCTGAATTGCTCCGCCCCGCGTATTTCGTCCAATACACCGCGAAATCGCTGGAAGTGACTTTCTGGTACTCAGATCCCGGAAAATGCCCGAATCCGCCGACATGCGTGACTCCCCAAAAAGCGAGCATCCTCTGCGCTACGTCACCGACGGTCTGGGAATTGGTCGTATCGGATAGCGGCCTCCAACCGCCCTGTTGATTCAAATTTTCATGCAGATAGGGAAATGTTGGAGAGGAATCATTGATTAACGAGGCAATCAATGGCAAATCACGCCCGTCTTCCCGTTGAAAAATTGCACCCAAGGCCAGGGTCCGCACTCGTGGATGAGGATCGCTCAAAAGCGTGGCCAATCCTGCGCGATTCCCGCTCACGCGCTTGAGGGTTCGCATTAATTGATATTGTCCCGCCAGCGGATTGGGCTTTCGAACGATTCGAAAATTGTTGGTGCCCTGCTTCACATAGGTCACCGACGGCCATAATTGTATTGGCCGATTATTGACCACAACCGGCAGTGAAAAATAATCATTGGTTTGAGCGAACTGCTCCAATTGATTTTGTAATTGAGCAACGCTCGCAGGCTCTCCTCCCAGGCATCCCCGCCATCCGCAGGCGAAGGCGAACGCCATGAGCACGAGGAATTTGCCGTTCCGTTTCATATGGAAAGCCGGTCGATTTTCACAGGAATGCGATTTGGACGGTAAAGTTGACCATTTGGTTCATTAGACGGCGCTCTTATTCGTGTGCTCCCCAATTGACATTGAAATTTCCCGAATGAACTTGCCTTAAGGCCGATTTTTTGAGAAATAAACCGGACACGGTGGAGAGATGGCCGAGTGGCTGAAGGCGATGGTTTGCTAAACCGTTATACGGTCAAAAGCCGTATCGGGGGTTCGAATCCCCCTCTCTCCGCCAGTTTCCGTTTCAACCAAGACACCATCAACGATACGAACCAGGAGACCTGTTATGCCCCTCAAGATTGGTGATAAAAACTCCTCACGCAGCCTCGTCGGCTATGAGCAGTACAAGAACAAGACGACCAACACGGACGAAGACACGCGGGTCGACCAGACCGCGATGGAATGGGTGATCTCGGTAACCAGCGACGTCACGTATTGCGTCAAGTTTTCGGGCAACTTCCATAAAAAGCACCTCTACACGTCGACGAAGAAGCTGGCCAACGTGCAGCTCGAATATGACAAGCTTGGTTCCATTACGAACGACGACGCCCGCTGGCAGGCCGCGCAGGATGCCGCGGACGAGGAGAAGTTCAAGCGCCAGCTTGGTCATCGCTCGCGCGGCGAGCAGGACTGCGTAACCTGCGGACACTCGATCAAGGAGCACACCGATCCCGGAATGGCCTGCGGCCGGGTCACGAAGTCGATCGGCCCCACTGGCGCGATGAAGAATGGCAAGCCGGTAAGGGGTGAAATTTCCACGCCCTGCACCTGCAAAAAGTACGACCCGAAGTACCAGCAGGACCGGGTAGCCCAGGGCAAGCCGACAGTCAATCCCCTGGAGGGCGCGACGGCACAGTCCAACGACGCGATCTGGATGGATAAGATTCCGCGCGCCACCTTTGAGCAGACCATCGTCAAGGCCATCCAGACCCGTCAGTCCGAATTGAAGTTGAAAAGCGAGAGCTGGGGCGCCGACCAACACATCGAGTGGGACTTTGGCGCATCGAACAGGGGCTGCATCCTCAAGCTGGACGACAAGACCAGTCTTGCCGACGCAAGGTCCAAAGGACACCGATCCGTCGAAGTGCTGATGAAGCTGGATAACACTGACGCCAAGCGGCCCATCTTTACCGCCTGCCACCTCGACGGGAAGAAGACGAAATGACTCGCTTGCCTGACATGGACAGCTCCAGTCCCGTGGACGCCGGCCGCCGATGAATCCCGAGCCACCTGACAGGGCCGTCACTGGCTACGATAGGCAGTTAATCCTCGTGCTCGCAGATGGCGCGGACGACGCTGCGATGATCGACCAGGCCGAGGCCCTGGACCGCAAGCGGCGGGAACCGCCGCTTCCGTCTGAGGTGGTAGTGATGGGCACAGGCGCACAGTCGCTACCCGCGGATCCCGCCGAGATCGATGGGCTCCGAAGGGCGCTTGCGGGGCAGCGGCGCGTGGCGCTCCCGATCACGGGGCGTTCGCGTCTGTACCTCATCGGCATGGGCGATACACGCCAACGCACGCTGGGCGGCCGAACCGGCGCGGCCGTGGCTGCGATGCTTGCCGAAGCCGGGCTACGCGAACTGGGTCTGTTGAGCATCGTCGGCGACGGCGCAGGCCGCGATCCCGACCGCAACGATGCCGGGCAGGCCGATGTGCAAGCCACCAGCTTCGCGTCGCTGCTGCAGCTTGCGCTTCGCGACAATCATGGCATACGTACGACTGTGCATGCGCGCGTCGGAGCGGTGCGCGTGCTGACCGAGCCGACGTCGACCGCTGCGGGAGTCATCGCCGCCGGGCGCAAGCTCACTGGGGCGCAGCCGGGCGGCGCGTCCCGCGAACACCACGCGCCGCACAGCAAGTTGCGCATCCGTTGGGAAGCGGACCGCCAGGTGCGCGAGTGGACCAAATAGTAATTAAGTACTCCAGATTGGGAGCCCGCCTGCAGTTGACGAAATCGTTATTGAATCATTGTTCTCACGCTACCGAAGGCGCTGGTTGCTAAATTGTTATACGGTCAAAAGCGGTATGGGGGTTCGAACCCCCTCTCTCCGCCAGTTTCATTTTCGTGTCTGAAAGTGACAATGGATGACGCCCCGTAATTTTCGTCAATGTTTCCAATGATTTTGCCTACTTTGATGGTCTTCAAACCGATGACAGTTGGCGACATGGCTGGACGGTCAGCGACTAAAGTTTGTGAGTCGCCAATCGAGGGCAATCCACGAACCGTTGCCGCCAAAGGCAGTTGCGCCACGCCTGTATAGGTCTTCATCGTCAGCCGCATGTCACTATGTCGAGCCAGTTCCATTGCTTCACGAGGCGAAACACCAGCGCGTTGCAGGCGGGTAATGTAGGTCGTCCGCAGCGCATGGAAATCCACAATGTGGCCAAGTTCATCCTTCGGCGGAATCTTCGACATTTCAAAATCCTTCCGAATTTCCTTCATGGCCGGAACGCCATCGGGGAACACCAAACCTTCCGGTATAAACATTATTTGGACTCGCAAAGACTAAAAGCGTTGTTTTAGAAAAACGCGAAAGTACTTGGAAAATTCTAGCGAAGGGCGACAATTCAGAACGTCAGGTTTGCGGTCTTCCTTTAGTTTCGGGAAAAGCCGCATTATTGATAATCGTATAATATAGTGACATTTTCACCATAATTCCGCTTGTTTCCAGAAGGCTGCGATCAGGGTTTTGCGTTTACGCATTCGGCTCAATGCCTTGCGCGCCTGGGTGCTTAGCTGAAAGTAGTCCTTCGGGCAGAAGTTGGGCAGTTCATGTTTCTTCCAGTAGCCCCAGATATATTCTACCGGGTTGAGTTCCGGGGCATAGGCTGGCAGCCGTTCCAACCAGATCCGGCCCTGTTGCCGGGTGACAAATTCTTTGACCAGCTTGCTGCGATGGGCCGGCAGACCGTCCCAGACGATCAGCAACTTGCCCGGCAGGCACCGCAGCAAGTGCCTGAGAAAATCCACCACCTGTTCGGCTTTGACCGAGCCGGCGTACATCCGAAAGTAGAAGTTGAGCAACGTCAGTCCGGCAATCGTCGCCAGATTGTCCCAATTGAAGTGATATTGCAGCGCCGGCGTCTTTCCCTTGGGTGCCCAAGTACTGATCCGGTGGGGCTTTTGGGTCATCCCGCTTTCATCGACAAACACCAGCGTGCGGCCTTCGGTCAGGGCTTTTTTTTAATGCGGGGCCATTCCTGCTGCTTCCAATGGGCGATCGCTTTTTCATCCCGCTCCACCGCGCGGCCGGTCGGACGCTGGGAACTCCAGCCAAAGGACCGCAGCAGCCGCCAAACGTGGCCCGGATGATATTGGCAGCCGGTTTGTTGCTGGATGAGCGCGCCCACGCGGCCAATGGTCCACAGCGCAGTGGCATAACCGTGAGCTTCCGGCCCTTGGAGCAGGGCGGACTTGATCCGTTCCCTTTGAATAGTTGACAACCGGGGCAGCCGCCCGGCTCGTCCGGCTTTGAGCAAGGCTGATTTACCCTTGGTTTTGGCCGCCTGCGCCCAGCGGCTGACGGATTGGCGATGCACGCCCACCCGGCGGGCGACCTCGGCCTGCGGCACACCGGCATCGAGCAGTTTGAAGGCTTTCAGGCGGCGCTTTTCCAGCGCCTCGAAGTTCCGTTTGACTCCAGCAGGATTTCCCATGCCCAAATCCTACCACAAACACCAGCTGTTGTCACCATATTATGTGATAATCAATA
>DASXFM010000306.1:0-1769 GCA_036489615.1 Verrucomicrobiia bacterium
CTCTCGCACCAACCGCCCTGCCAGCCGGTCTTAGCCGTCCATTAAAATGCGAAAACTGGAAATCATCCTCGCGCTTGCCGCACTCCTCGGATTCGGAGTAATGGATGCGTCTGCCCAAAACCCTGATGTCTTGATTGATGATTTCGAAGGAACCGGTTATGGCGATTGGACCGTCACTGGCACGGCGTTCGGCGATGGCCCAGCCCACGGTACCTTGCCGAATCAAATGCCCGTGGCCGGTTTCCATGGGAGCAGCTTGGCGAGTTCCTATCACGGCGGCGATGATGCGACGGGCACGTTGACCTCGCCGCAGTTTAAAATTGAGCGGAAGTACCTGCGGTTTCTCATCGGCGGCGGCGGTTGGGATGGCAAGACCTGCATGAATCTGTTGGTTGATGGAAAGGTCGTTCGCATGGCGACCGGTCCCAATACTTCACCGGGAGGCAGCGAGCGGTTACAGCCCGCGCAGTGGGACGTATCTGAATTTTCCGGCCGGGATGCGGTTTTGCAGATCGTGGATGATGCGACCGGCGGCTGGGGCCACATCAGTGTGGATGACATCGTCCAGAGCGACCAGCATCTTGATATTCCGGTCATGCATTTCCAGGCAACCCGCGATCTGGACATCGAAAAACCTTACCTCAATTTTCCTGTTAAGAACGGCGCGACTATGCGCCGGGTCAGCGTGTTTGTGAATGGCCGGCAGGAACGCGCTTTCGACATTGAGCTCGCTGATGGGCCGCCCGATTGGTGGACGTTCATGGATGCCACTCCGTTTCACGGTCGGCGCGCGACTATTCAAGTAAACCAACTGCCCGGTGATTCCACCGGTCTAAGTTCCATTGACCAATCGGATGACATCAAAGGCAGTCAGGACGTTTACCACGAGCCCTTGCGCCCGCAATTTCATTTTACCTCACGTCGCGGCTGGCTAAACGATCCAAATGGCCTGGTCTTTTATCAGGGCGAGTATCATTTATTTTACCAGCACAATCCCTACGGCTGGAATTGGGGCAACATGCATTGGGGCCATGCTGTCAGCAAAGATTTGGTCCACTGGCAGGAACTGCCCATCGCGCTTTATCCCGATGGCAATGGCACGATGTATTCCGGTTCTGCCGTTGTGGATTGGAACAATACCGCCGGTTTTCAAACCGGTTCTGAACCTGCCTTGGTCGCGATGGTCACCGCCGCCGGCACCCCCTTCACGCAGGAAATCGCTTATAGCAATGATCGTGGCCGTACCTGGACCAAATACGGAAAAAATCCTGTGCTCGGCCACATCGCCGCCGATAATCGCGATCCCAAAGTGGTCTGGTTCGCTCCTGAAAAAAAATGGGTGATGGCGCTTTATCTCGATCACAACGATTACGCGCTGTTCAGTTCGCCGGATTTGAAAACGTGGCAGAAGCTGAGCGGCGTTCACCTGCCCGGCGATGCCGAATGCCCCAACTTCTTCCAGGTACCGCTCGATGGTGATACGCACAACCTGCGGTGGGTTTTCTATGGTGCCAGCGGCGTTTATCTCGTTGGAAAGTTCGACGGCCAAAAATTTACACCCGAGACCCAGCCGCAGCGTTTGCAAAACGGCAATTGCTGGTATGCGGCGCAGGTTTACTCGGACATTCCTGCCAGTGATGGGCGTTGCCTTCTCATTCCCTGGGGCCGTTTGCCGGATGGAGAAATTTTCCGGGGCATGACCTTTAACCAAATGATGGGATTACCAGTTGAACTCACTTTGCGTTCCTCAAGCAAAGGCGCATCGTTAG
>DASXFM010000307.1:0-4674 GCA_036489615.1 Verrucomicrobiia bacterium
TCACGCTATTCGTCAACATCGCCACCAAATCCTCGGCGAACGGCACCTCCGCGAAGCTCGTCGTAAAGGCGCAGCATTGCCCCGGATCGCCAAAAGCCGAGGAAGTATTCGTGATCACCCCCGAATGCGGATTCACACTCAGATTGATGTCCTGCTCCCCGCTGCATACCTCCTCGCCATCCTGGTAAGCCGTATAAGCCGCCGTCGCGGTAAACGTCGTATACTTTGTGTCCCCCGCTGAATTGCTGAATTGGATAAACGGCGTGAAACTGCACGACGGCGCTTCGTCATTATCACTCGGGCAAACAAACGTATCGTAATCCCCCTGGAAAAAATACCCCGGCTGTCCGTGCCATTGCCGCCGCGCCTGCACGTTCTTGAAACCGATTTTTTTACATGGCATAATCAATTCCTCCTTAGTTCATAATGAGAGTTGCGAATCAAGACCTAATCAAGTTCTATGTGTTGCCATGCAAGTAGAAATGTTCATTTTATGTGACAGATTCGTTATCGCAAAATCACCGCAAGGCAAAACTGTTTGGAGCATCATTGAACCTTTTGATTCTATCGACTTACCAGAGTTTCCAAGTCGTATTTCGTTTTCTCTTGCTGCTGCCGTTCGTTTTTTTGCAGAAGAACATGGAAATCATAATATCAGGATTCGTTTGTTGGATGCCGATTTAAAACAATTGATTGAGCCGGCAACGAAAAAGCCAATCGAGCTGAACAAGCAAGTAAATGTGCCTGATGAAAACAGGGCACACTGTAAGATAGAAATTTGGTTTGCGGGACAGAGCGGTAAAATCGCCGGACCGAGCGGTGTTTGGATTGAGAAGCCGGGTGATTACTTCTTTGAGTTAAATGTTGATGGAAAGAATGTTGCGCAGGTGCCGCTTCATATTTTACTTGTCCGTTAGATTTTATTTTTCTCATACCTTATCTTCTTCGTTTCTTTGTTGTTAAAAATCCGTGGCCATCTGTGTTTCATCTGTGAAAATCTGTGGCTAAAATTTTGGCATCGGTGGCTAAAAATCCATCGTCTGGTTCTTCCACGTCAAGGTGATGCTCGCGCCATGCCCATGCCCGCCCGTCACGGCATTGGGCGAGGAAGGATTGGTTTTATATGAGCCAGCGCCGGCAATGGAAAGCGCGGTGATCGCCCCCGACCCATCCACCGCCGTCACCAGCAGCGAAGCATTGTTATCGAACGATTCCCAATACGGCGGACTAAAGCTTGAAATCGCCCCGCCATTCAATCCCAGCGTATCCCCCACTTCATAACCCGATCCGCCAGAAGCTACAGTAACGGCCGTCAACGTCTGCGGCTGATACCACATAACCGGCGCTGGATTCGCCAAATCAAAAACTTCCTGACCCGTCCCGCTCGCCGGGGTCGTCGTCGGGCCGCAAGCCGTGGCCACGTCGTCCAAAAAACAATTGCCATACCATGGGCCGCCCGGCTGCGTATAAGTCGTATCCCCACCGCCGCAATTATCCGTGGCCGGATCTATAAACGTCGGATTGGGACGTTCATAAGGATCGATGTTCGCCGGCTGCCCCGCGCATCCATCCCAATTCGGCACCTGCGCGTCATACAACCATACGGGAAGATTCTTCTCCGACGCCCGGGCATTCTGATAACGCGGCCCATTACCGCACTTCACCGTCCCCTCACACGGCGCCCGATACGGCGGATTATTTGAACCTGGTATCATTGAATTATGGTAGGGCGGTGCTGCCGCGCCGCCCTGAATTAGCTTTTAGTAGCATTGAGCTTCCCCGATCCACATCACCCAAAAGTTTTTCGTCGCATCATCGATGTTGGCGGGATTCGGCAATGGCACCTGCGGAATATAATTTGCCGGCGCTCCGCCGGGCGCCGAACAATACCATCCGGGCTGACTGTAAACCTGCAACCCCGAAACAGGATCGATGGTTCCCGTGGTGACGGCCGTATTTGTATCGCTGACATGCACCCAGGTTTGACCAGCATAAGGCTGTGTCATATCGTATTCCATTGGCGACGCCAGTTGCATTCCACCACCGCCCAGCAGCATTCGCGAACGCCTGTTCTCAATGGCATCACGGGCAGAGATGATTTCACCTTTGTGAAAATTACCCTGTGAACCCTGGCGATTAACCGTGGTCCATTGCGTATTCAGGGGTTGGCCGGAGCGAAGCATATTTAAAAAATTAAGCGTAAAGATCGCTGTCCCAATATCCATCCGGGCCACCGATCCAATTTTCCGTGAGCTTAAACATTGAGCCGTTCACACCCGCAGGTTCAATTTTGTCCGCCAGTCTCAGCCAACTGACACCGTTAGGCAGGTCGCCAGAGATAGGGCCGCCGGGCGTCCCCGTAATACCACCTTCACTCAATGAAGGCGCGGTGTAGGAATAAGCGGAGAAACTGTAGCGATAACCTGCTACGTAATAGCTCTCCTCACCATTCGATAGCTTATCCAGCAGCAAATAGGCTAGTTCAATTTGTCCATTGGCACTATTGACGGAGAAATTGGCAAAGTTGGCGGAGTTGGCGGCCGTAGTGATGATTTGCCGCGCGTTAGGGCCGCCGCCTGTCTGGTTCACGGCATAAAGCGCGTTGTAGGAAGCCCGAACCATGTCTGGACAAATGCCCGAAAAAAATGCGTTGCGCTCAACCTTGGGATAAATCTCCTGCGGCTCCAGCGAAAAATCTCCGGTAGGCAGCGGCTGATCTGCTTCCGAACCACCTGCCTCCCACTCAATGGTAAGCGTGCCAATGTCTCCGCGCGCAGTATCACAAGTGCACTGATTGACGACCCAACCGGCGCGAAAACCAGTGCCGAACGTACCGCGAGCGAGCATGGACTCAGCACAAAGCGATTGCTGGCCTTTGTATATGTCAATCGCCTTCACTCTATCTCCGTATACCAGGCGTGGCGAGTTGGGTTGCAGGACAAGCGCGTTGGTAGGACCTTTCCAAATAATAAGAGACATAAAAGTTTTAGGTTTTCCGATCTCCGGTTTCCGATCTAGCCGGTGCGCCCAATTCATCTACTTCTTTGGGCCGGGTGTTGCCATCGGGACGTTCGGCAAATTTGGGTTCCAACTTTTCAAACAGCGCCACCAGTTCTTCACGCGGGATCACATGCGTCGTCACGCCGGCGCGAACATACTGCAATCCAGCCGCACCCAGTTTGAACTGACAAATAACCCCGGGCGCCGGGATGTGGGCGACATGCTGGAGCGTGCCGTGCGGTTCGTAATGGTTGCCGTCCGCAGACGCACCGGAGAGATTTGAAATTATTTTTGCTTTCATACCAGGTTCGAAATAAAGGGGGATGGATCTATGAGATCATGCAAATGTTTATTGTCAGGCATCGGAACAGCGAAAGTATGGGCAGGCGACTTTGTATTTTCGGCAATTTGCTGGAGCAAATCTATCGAGCGCTGGTGATAAGGGTTCTGCACTTTTCCTCCAGACATGATAAATCCCATTTTTTCAAGAGATGTAAATTCGGGATGGTAGCCTTTCCCCGAGAGTGATGGCGCAATGCCGCTACCGGCCCCAGAACCGCTTGATACGCTAATATTGCCAGTAGCACTCACACCCTCAGTAATTTGATGTGCGAGTTTTTGCACTTCTGCATTAAAAACATCCAGCCAATAATGCGGTGCATTTATTTCCGTCTTCGCCAAACCCTTGCCGATATCATTCATCGTTTGCTGGAGGCCATTGGCCAGGTTACCCACCGCATCCGAAACCTTCTTGTGAAAATCCACTGCGTCTTCACTCATTTCACTGTCGATCATTTGGCTAAGGACGGTGATACGTTGGGAATTGTCAAAGATGTCGGCCTGAAGAGCCTTCCGGATTTGACGAGATTGCTCGTCATTTCCGAGATGTGGAAGCTCGGCCATGTCGATGGCCGTTTCGGCTTGGAGTGCGCTTATGGCTTCCCGATCCATGGCGATGCGGCCGGCGTGCATAACGCCATTCCACCACATTGGGACGATATCCTGGATGGCGATTTTCAAAGCGACAAAAAGGGCGTCGCCGAAGCCAGTAGCGACGGTGGAAAAGACCTGCGCAGCATAAAACCCTCCCTGCTCAATAGCCGCATTTATGGCATCGGTTAAAAGCTCCTTTAAATGTCCACTTTGGATCGCCCCCGCCAATGCCGGCCCGATATCTTTTATATCATTGTGCACTGCCTTTAGAAGTCCATCTATCGCCGGCTCGATTTGACTGGCAATGACCGCCCCGATTCGTACTGTATCGTCCTGAATGGCCGCCCAATCCGCCCTCATCTGCTGAAATTGGGCGCCCGTTTTCTCAAACGACGCGCGCACAAACTCAGCTATCGGCCCAAGGTCTTTTAATTTATCGCCCGCTTCGCCAAGCGCCGAAATAACCTCGCTGGTCTGCGAAGCAAAGTCGCCGAGCCCTTCCAATAATCCTTCCAATAGTTCGCCCATAAATTATTTGATTAATGATTGCTTCGCCAGCCGTTCGATTTCCTGGCCGATATACCCCGGCGTTTCGTAAACCACAGGTCCCCACGGATTGTTTTCAATTATCCAGGACTTCAGCGCAAAAGCACGGTTCAGGGGATAGTTCAGCGCTTGTTCTTCGCTCATATGAAAATCGCGCATCAATGTGCCTAAGAGATTGAGCCACCAACCGAGCCC
>DASXFM010000423.1:0-13150 GCA_036489615.1 Verrucomicrobiia bacterium
TCTCACCGAAAAAGTTGAGTCAGAGCGTCGAGAGGGCATCGCCCTGGATTGTTTCGGCATCGGTTGGGACGATTACAATGATGATTTGCTCGAGCAGTTGTCCAGTAACGGCGACGGCCGCTACGCGTTTGTCAATTCTCCTGACGAAGCCAAAACGGAATTCGCTGCGAAGCTCGCCGGGGCGTTGCAGGTGGCCGCGGAGGACGTAAAGGTGCAAGTGGAATTCAATCCGAGTCGCGTGACAGCCTGGCGCCAAATCGGCTACGCAAAGCATCAGCTCACTAAAGAACAATTCCGCGATAATTCAGTGGCCGCCGGCGCGATCGCGGCGCGCGAGGCGGGTAACGCGCTTTATGTGATTGAGACTAAAACGGACGGCGAAGGTCCCATCGCAACGGTGCGTGTGCGCTATCGCATACCGGGCACACAGGATAATCGCGAGCGCAGTTGGCTCGTGGAATACACCGGCGCAGCGCCCGAGTTGGCGCAATCCAGTCCGCCAATGCGTCTGGCCGCGACCGCCGCGGAAATTTCTGAATGGATGGCGGAGAGTCCATTTGCGCAGGAAGTGACACCGGATGCATTGCTGAACTATTTGAGTGGCGTGCCGCAATTTTACGGCACCGATGAACGTCCGAAGCAGCTCGAATGGATGATCCGTAAAGCTGATGCGTTGAAACGCTAAACCGTTGAAACGCTGAAATGGGCCGAAACCCTCACGGTCGCAGTTATGTAAGAAGCTAATTGTATTATGAAAACAAAATATATCGTCCTGATTTGTATTTTGGGATTCCTGGTGTCCTCCTGCAGTACCCTGACGCCCGTCCCGCCAAAGGTCACTTCATCCGGCGGCGTCACGCTGACAGATTTCAAGCTGACCGGAGATCTAAGCAGCGGTATCGCCGCCTTCACTCTTACCGCCAATGCCATCGTGCCGGACAGCAGAGGCGGTTCACTGGAATTGCTTTCCGGTCCGGTTGCCCTCACCGGACTTGATCCCCGACGGACATGGAAGATGAGCGTTGATAAAAACCATTTCATCGCAACGTTCGACCATGCCGGTACCTTCCCAATTGAAGCGCATTTCAACGCCGCCATCGCGCAGAGTAATGACTGGAGCGCGGTAAGTTTCCGGGTCGCGCCGGGAGTGGTGCAGCCGGTCGTGTTGCAAGGCCTGGCGGCGGACACGGAATTTCAATTCGCCAATGCCGCCCGCCCCCGGCGCATCGGCGCAAATTTTACCAGTTATTTGCCCGTGGACGGCTCTTTCAATTTCGCCTGGCGCACGGCGCGACTCGAGCAGGAGGGAAAACTGTTTTACACCGCGGGCATGATCTCGCAAATCAGCGTTGGCCCCGGCCTGATGCGCCAAACCGCTTTGTTTAACTGCAAAATCATGCAGGGTGAAATGAATCGGCTCACCCTCCGATTGCACGGCACGGGCGATGTGACGGGCGTGCAGGGTGATGGCGTGTTGTCCTGGACAAATTCCGCCCCCGACGCGAATGGAGATCGGGAAGTCGTCGTGCAATTCAACCAACCGCAACACGACACGTTCGCAATCCTGGTGCAAATGCAGACATCCATCAGCGCGTTCCCGCAAACCGTGGACGCCGTCCGGCTGCAGCCTGAAGGCGCGACACGGTTCGCCGGCGCCTTTCGCATCGAGAACGACGGCGCGGTCCGCCTCGAAGTCACGCAGGCGAGCGGCCTCTCGCAAATTTCTCCGGACCAATTTCCCGCGGTGGATTCGGCATTGTTCGTTCCGAGCGGCACCCAGTTTTTCGCCTACAGATTTTCCAGCGCCGACTTTGCGTTGCGCATCAATGCCGACCAGATTGTGCCGGAGGTTGGCGTTTCGGAAGTGCTCGCCTGTCATCTCGGCCAAAATGAGTTGTCGGTGGACGCGGATATCGAATTGGACATCCGCGATGCGCCGATGCGCGAACTACGGCTTAACATCCCCAAAAACTACGCCATTGCTCAACTCAATGCATCCGGCTTGAGTGATTATTTCACAAGTGACACGCCGGATTCGGACGCGACGCAATTGCGGCTGGTGTATGGTGAGCCGGTTTCCGGACGAGAGGTGATTCATCTCGAACTCGAACGCAACCAGTCGTTAGCCGAAACGAATTGGATTCTGCCGCGCGTCCAGGTTGAAAAGGCGAAATCCGTGCGCGGTTTTGTCGGCGTCTCGGCGGATAACGGCTTTCGCGTGACGCCGGAACGCACACGGTCGTTGACGGAAATCGCCCCGGCATTTTTCCCGAATCAACTTCCAGGCATTCAGACGGCATTTCGGATAAGCGATCCGGACTGGCGGGCGACAATGCACGTTGAGCGCCTGCCGCAAACGGTCCAGGCGGATGTGTTTCATCTTTTTTCCATTGGCCAGGGCATCGCCTATGGCAGCAGCGTGATCAACTACGTCGTCAGTGGCGCGCCGGTATCCGAGTTCCATGTCGAACTGCCGGGTGATTATCTGAACGTCGAGTTTACGGGCAATGGCATTCGAAGCTGGGAAAAAACGACAAACGGTTACACCGTGCAATTGCTGACGCCGGTGTCGGGCGCGTACGCGTTGCTGGCGACTTATGAGCAGCCGTTCCAGCAGCAGGGCGAAAAGTTGTCATTCACAGGCGCGCGCGCAAACGATGCGCAATCCGAATCCGGCCACACCATCATCACCAGCGCATATCCGTTTCAAGTGAAGCCGGTGGACGTTTCGGCCGCCTTGACCGAACTGGAACCGGGCGAAGTACCGCCGGAATACCGTTTGTTCTTCGATCAGCCAGTGCTTAAAGCCTACAGCTACTCGTCGCAACCGTTCAATTTAGAATTGGAATTGAGTCCGCTGGCTCAGGGCGATTCGCTCGCGCAGGTCGTGGACCGAGCGGCGCTCGTCACCCATATTTCGAAGGAAGGCCAGGCGGTCACCGACGCGCGCTATTATGTGAAAAGCCGCGGCAACCCGACTTTCAGCGTGACGTTGCCGGCGGGAACAGAATTATGGTCGGCCACGGTCAATGACAAACCGGCTGTGCCGGTGACGGACCAAAATTCCATTCTCATTCCATTGCCACAGCACACAGACCCGGACGCGGTGCTGGCCTTGGATTTGCAATTGGCAGCGACGTCGTCAGTGCCACAACAGGTGGGCCTCGCCGCCCCCATCGTGGCCGCTCCAGTCATGCTCGCTAAATGGCAAATCGAGCCTGACCAGGGCCAGAGGCTCGACTATGAAACCGGCACGCTCACACCCGCGAACCGGTTGCCGGACAATTCGGGCTTTGCCCAAATCACACGAGCATTTCGCGGCGGACGTGCCGGCGAATTGTTGACTGGAGTGTGTATGGCCCTCCTGTTTTTCGGGTTGGCAATCGTTGTCTGGCGATGGGCCGGGGGGAATGACGTGTACCGGTTCACACCCCGTTATTTACTCGGCGTCTTTGTTGGATTCGCCGCCATTCTAATCGCCACGGTCATGGTCGTGCGCCTGGCGAACACATTCGAACCCATAGCCAATGATGCCACAAAAGACCTGACGTTCCTCGCTCCAGTGCAGCAGGCTAACAGCGCGCTGACAGTACTCGTTGCCAACCTGCCTGAAAACGCCTGGACATTTCGTTCTACCGGGTCGGCCGTACTGGCGCTGCTCGCGGTCGCGTCCTGGATTTATGGCTGGATGCGTAATGAAAAACTTCTGCCGCAAGTGATCGGCTGGACATTTCTGGCGTGGGCCGCGCTTCGGTTGCCAAATGGCGCGCCGGAATTCGTCGCCGTCATCGCCACGTTTTTATTGTTGTCTGTTTTGATTCCGTCGTTGAAACAACTCTGGCGCGTGCCGGGGAAACCGAAAGCTGATTTTCTGCCCCCGTCAGCCGCCGTGCCGCCTGCGACCGCGCTTTTAATTGGCCTTTGTCTGCTTGGTGGCGCAATGAATCTCCGCGCCGCCGCCGCGTTGCCCGAATCCGTCACACAACAAATCAGCATCGCCAATGACACCGCGACGGCCACGGCAACCATCCACTGGCAGGCGCAAAAAGGCGACGTCCTGCCGCTATTGTTTCAGCCGGCGATCCTGACGGGAGTCACTTGTCCACGCTCCGTTTCGCTGGAGCCGGCTCCGCAAGGTTCGTCCAACGCGCAACAATTAGTCGCGGACTCCGGCGGCAACTTTGACATCGAGGTGCATTATCAACTCCAACTTCCCCGGGGCGATTCCGGCGCGGATCCCGGTTTTGTGCTGCCGGTATCGAGCGGCCTCATCAACCGCGCAACGCTGACGCTGGCGAATCTAAACGTGGACGTTTTTTCGCAGCAGGCCGTTTCCGTGCAACGTTCCATGTCCGGCAGCAACACGGTGGCGACGCTTGTGCTGGCGCCTGGCGGAGCGCGGATTGGTTGGCGGCCGCGCAGCCGCGATGTGCGGGACGAGAAGCCAGTATTCTATGCGGATTTTGCGCAGCTCTACATCCCGTCGGCGGGCGTCGTCCAGGGCGTCCATCAGGTTTCCATTCGCCCGGCGCAGGGCGAACTGGAAGCATTGGTTTTCGACGTGCCGGCCGGCGCGACCATCACTGACGTAACCAGCGCCCCGGGCTCGGCTGATTCGGCATCCATCGTCTCGCTCTGGCGGTTCGATCCTGACACACGGAAATTGCGAGTAAATCTGAGTCCGCCGATGTCCGGTCCATTCGGCTTGTTCATCGTCTCGCAAGTGGCGACCGGCACATTGCCATTCCAACAATCCGTTGGCTTGATGAGTGTTGAGGGCGCACAGGAGCAGAGCGGTTCATTGGGCGTCGCCACCGGAAATGACGTTCAATTGGATGACGTGGCCGTGGAAAATTGTCCCTCTATCAACCTTGACGATTTTCCGGCAAGTACGGTGCAGTTGTTTGCGGCGCAATTTCCGGGACTCACTGTTCGCCGCGCGTTCCGGTATTCAGACACGGATGCCACGGCGCTCGTCAAAGCATCGGCGGTCGAGCCGGACGTGCGCGTCGTGACGCAGGACACGTTGTCGCTCGGCGAGGATCGCTCCGTGCTGGCCTCCACCGCAGATGTAACGATCAAGCGCGCGGGGATCTTTAAATTGAGTTTTGTCCTGCCTCCGGGTTTTGACGTGGAATCCATCAGCGGCGCAGCGCTAAGTCAGTGGACCGAATTAAAAACAGATGCCGGACGCGTCATCACGCTAAACCTCGCCGGCAAAACCGAGGGTGAACAGCCATTTATTCTCAACCTTTCCGGCCCGGGTGTGAAGTCAGCCAACGCCTGGCCCGTGCCGCAAGTGACGTTCCTCGAAGCTGGCAAACAGAATGGCGCCTTGCTCATCGTGCCCGAGCAGGGAATGCGGCTGGAACCCGCTGCGTCCACCAATGTGATGCAGCTTGACCCCCAAAAAGCCGGTATCCTTCAGAAAGGCGTGTTGGCGTTCAACATCCTGGAAGCGCCCTGGAATTTGGCGCTGAAGGTCGAACAGGTGGATCCGTGGGTACAGGTGACCAGCCTTCAGCACGCGACGATTGGCGAGGCGCAGTTGAAAGTCGTTGCGAATTTGCAATATCAAATCGAAAACGCCGGCCTGAAAGAATTTCGCGTTTTTATCCCGACCAACGCCGAAGGCGTGACGTTTCAGGGCGATCAACTTTCTGATTTTCAGACCGTTGACAATGTTGTGACGAATGGTTTGCAGGCGTGGGACATCAAATTAAGCCGCCGCATCATCGGCCAATACCTGTTGCAGGCCAGTTATCAGGTCCACTTGCCCGAACAATCCACCGAAACAGTTTTGCGCGGCGTGCTGGCTGGAAACGTGGACTCACAACGTGGTTTTGTAACAGTGGAATCCGCCGGGCGTTTGGAGATGCACGTGGAAAATCCGCCCGCGTCGCTCCAACCGACCGAATGGCAGGCCATCCCGCGCGCCTTGCAAAAGGGTTTGTCTGCCGCCGCGGCGAATTTCGCGTACAGCCTCGTGGAGCCTGATTTTGAATTACCGTTGAAATTGGAACGCCATGAGGCTGCGAAATTGCTGCCCGCGCGCGTCAACGACGTCACATTTACGTCGGTAATTTCCGACGCGGGCGTGATGCTCACGCAGGCGCGACTGGATATTTTACCCGGCGATATGCGATTGCTGCATCTGACCCTGCCGCCGGACGCGCAGTTCTGGTTCGCCTTTGTGGACCAAAACGGCGTATGGCCGTGGCGCGAGGGCGACGAGATAATGATTCCCCTCGACCCATCATTGCGCGGGGATCAGGCGCTTCCCGTGGAAATTTATTTCAGCAGCAAAGTCGGCAAGCCGGATGGCCGCGCGCTGGACTTGCGCCTGCTCGCGCCGAAATTTGATCTGCCGCTCGAAAATCTGACCTGGCAGGTGTATCTCAGCGAGAAATGGCAGGTGAAGAAATGGAGCGGTACGCTCCAATTTCAGCAACAGCAAATTGTCGACAACGGCGAGACGTTCAACCTGCAAGGCTATTTGCAGAATGAAACTGACAGAGAACAGGCAAAGACAAGCGAAGCCCAGCAGATGCTGGCATTGGGAAATTCAGCATTGCAGAACGGCGATCCGCAGCAGGCGCGGCGCGCCTTTGAGTCCGCCTACGGATTGTCCACACATGACGAGGCATTTAACGAAGACGCGCGCGTCGAACTCAATAATCTCAAGCTGCAACAGGCGTTGATGGGATTGAATGCCCGACAGGCGGCCGTGGCCGGCGCCAATGGCATCATTGGCAACGAGTTAAAACAGTTGCGGAGCAACCAGGACGCGAATTACACCCAGCAGGATGCGCAGCACGTGATTGATAATAACAGCGCGGATGAAAACGCCGCGTACATGGAACTCGCCAGACACCTCATCCAGCAGCAGGAGGCGGCGGCGGCGAACCCGGCCGTAATCCGCGCCAACATTCCCGAACAAGGCCGCTTGCTCACCTTCAAACGTTCGGTCGTGGTGGACACCTGGGCAGACCTCGGTATCCGGCTCAAAGCGCAAGTCGTGGGGGCTATCTCCTGGAGCGCTCGACTGTTGGTGCTCGCGATCACTGGGCTGATGCTGGGTGCGGTCGCTCTTTTAGCGCGGCGACTTGGAAAAATAAAGAATGCGTAGTATTCGACGAGCGCAAAACCGTGTCTTCCAATTCAATGTTTAATTGACCAATTCCAGACGGAAAAAGCGTTGCGGCGAGCCGCCGAAGTTATTGGTGGCCGTCGAGGTTCCACCGCCTCCAATCATCGGATTGCCGATCGGCGTCCAGGTCGGCGTCGCCAGATCATCTTTATATTCCAGCTGGTAAGTGTGTTCCCCGGCGACCGGCCACGTGAAGATGATGTTGGTTCCCGATAGTTGGATAGACAAAGGTAGCGGCGCAGGTGTGACGTTCGCCGAGAAGTTTAAGTTATCAATGCCCAGGCCCTGGGCTTTGCCGGTTGAATCGGTCATTTGCCATACCAGCCACAATGCCGCGCTCGGCGGCCAATTGGTGATGGTTTGATTTAATACGCTCAGGTTGGTTTGATTGAGCGGCGAGGTGCCGTTCACTGCTACGCCCCCTGAGTCGGCTGCCACTGTGGGAAAGTTCACATTCAATGCGGGGAGAAACGCCGTCGCATTGGCCGGAAAAGCAGCGTTGCCTGTTGGATCAATGGAGTAATAAAATTGCAAGGTTTTGGGCAAGCTGGATTGACGCCAAACTTCGCCGGTAAATTGCAGACTCATCTGGTTCAAAGCGACGCCGGTGCCGTTAACGAAACGGACGCCAAACGCGGTGCCTTTCGTCGAACTTGTGGCCAGAAGCCCCAACGCGCGATCAGAACTATTTGCCGCCCCGAAACCAATTTGGCCGCCCGTCGTTTGGTCGCCAAATGTGGCGCCGAACTGCGCCGTGGCCGCGCTTTTGCCGTACCAACCGGCCATGCTGGCAATTCCCAGGCCACCTGCATTTCCACTGGCTTCGGCTGGGAACGCAAAGTCATACGGATTGGCCAGAGAATAGGTTATGCCGTTGATGGTCACCGGATTGCTTGCGTTCACCGAGGACGATCCAGGATCTGGCAACGAATCAAAATTCTGCGCGTAAACAGACCCTGCCGCCGAATAGTCCACAAATGAGGGCGGGGGCGTTGCCGTGCCATTGTTAGGTGTGCCGGGTGTGGCCTGGAAAAATTCCTGTCGATTGAAGCTTTGCCCGTCAGGGAATGAACCATAGGAATCATTCGGGCCGATATTTTGGTAGTCCATGTAGTCGAGTACCTGCTCCTGGCCATTTGCGAGCCTCGTCAGGGCCAGTGAACCGGAGCCGCTCGGCAGTACGAAACTTGTGTGCAGTTCATTGGCCGTTGAAAGGTTCGTTTCACCATCGGCGAAAATCACCTCGAATTGACCGGCGTTGATGACGGCGTTGCCTGGAAAAGGCCATTGCAGGAGGTTCGAATAGTTGTTGGCCAGATAAAGACCACCCAGAGAAATGACATTGGTGCCCGGATTATACAGTTCCAGCCAGCCGGTGTGTTGACCCGCGCTATTGGTGATGCCGGTCAGGTTGTCAGCTTGCAGTTCATTGATCCACAACGGCGGGAACGGTGCCAGTGAGGCCGCCACGCTGTTTGGCGCGTCGGGCGTGGCGGTCAGCGGAGCCGTTGACCAGTTGCCGACGCGCCAGTTGTCCTGGAGCGGGTCAATGAGTTGCAATGACGCGCCGGTGCCGCTGGCATTGGTCGGCCACGGCGGCACGCTGTCATACTTTACCTCAGTCACCGTGAGATTGGTCCCCCCCGCTTCCGGTTGCGTCAGTGAAAGGGTTTGGCCCGGTTGCAGCAAGCCGTCGAAGGTGTCAAACACGGGAGCGGTTGCCCCATACGCTGCGGCAAATGCCGCGCCGTTCGCCGCCAAAACGAGGAAATTGGTTGGTCCAATAATCGAACCGTTCGGGAACGTATAACCCGGCCCCTGGAGTTGCCATCCGGACAAATCAAACGCCGTATTCGTGGAGTTGTTATACAATTCCACAAACTCCGCGTTGTTCACCGCGGGGTCGTACATGATTTCGTTGATAACGATCTGCCCGACCGGCGATGCGTTGGTCCCGTTATAGACGACGTTTACATTTCCGGTGTCACCGGCAATCGGCAGGCCATTAATGCCCGTCCCAACCACGCTCAGGTTGTTGGTTCCGTTGACCAGCGGCACATTGACGACCCAGTTCGTCAAGGTGGTCCAGGTCAGCGGATACGCTACGCCGTTAATCCAAACCGTGTCCACGTTCACAGGAGCCGTACCGGTGATATAAGCGAGATTATTGCTAATGGTGACGCCGGAATCGACGGCGAACGCCGTGGCATTCACGGCGGCCAGTTGCGCCCCAATGCTGCTTTGCGCCTGGGAAAGCCATGGCTTGATGTTCGTTTCCGGATTCTCCACGTTGAATCCATTTTGCGTAAATGCTTCATACTTGGCGTCGAGCAATGGCCCGCTGTTGGCGACATTCAGCGGCCCATTGACGAGTTCCCCCAACGCGCGCCAATACATGCGCAGAAAGGCCGGCGTTTCGTAAATGTCGCTCATGCCGGGGTCTGCCGGATTGACATACAATAAGTTTTCTCCGGGATCCCAGGAGTCGCTATTTCCAAACACGATGTTAAAGTCCCACATCAACAACGAAAACCTGGTGCCTTGAGTGCCGATATAGCCGTAAAGGTTTTGTTCGTTTTGCGCGCCGAAGGAATCCCAATTGCCTGCGGCGTGGTTCGCGGCAAATACCCGCATCCAGTTTTCCATGTTGGCAATGTTTTCCATGCTGGCCACGTAATTGGGCGTGCCATAGGAATTTGCCGCGTCGACCAATGAATAGACATTCGTGAAATCATTGTCTGAATCCGGCGTGCGGCGAATTTCGTAGTTGTATCGATACGAGGCCATTTTTTTAGCGCCGCCCGTCGTGGTGTAGTTGTTCAAAGTACACCAGGATTGGTTGGTGAAATTCATGTATTCTCCGGAAAGTTGTGGAGCAAATTCAAACCACGGTTGCATCTTGTAGAGAAAGCCGTCGTCGTCGTTGGGATAGTGCTCTTTGACCACGTCGCTGTCGGGAGTTTGGGCGTCTTCCATCAGGTAACCGCGGCGGTTACCGTTGACAAAAACAATCACGTAACGGCGGTTGAGCCACGGCACGCCCAGCGCGCGCAAAAATGTATTTGCCAGTTGCTCGCGCTGCAGGCTGGCGTCATCACCCGGACCGTTCCCGGGTTGATGCAACTTGTTGAATGAGGTCGCGCCCAGGAACATGTCGTCGTCGTTGAAGATCAGTTTGTAATGGCAAGGCGCGCCGTAAGGTGTGTCAAAATCCTGGTGATAGGGGCTTCCTGCGAAGTGCCCTTGCATGTTGTAAATCACGCGATTGCCATTCACGAAGGTGCAATCCATGCCTTCATTACTCAAGTTACCCAGGTTTGCCCACCGCGTTGCGTTCGTCTGGGTCATCCATAAATGATACGTGCCGAAGCTGCCGCCCGGAGTGCCGTCGCCAAACATAATGACACATTCGCGAATTGGTTCGTTGGCCGTCGAACGGATGGCCGGGAATTGAGTTGCCGCTCCCGAGTTATCGGTGGCCGCGATGTAAAACGCGACGACCTGGTTGGCTGGTTGCCCAGGAATGGTGGCGCTAAAAATGCCGTCGCCAGGAACGGCATCGCCATTGGTGCCGCCGTCGTTCATCGGGACGGCGGTATAGTCGGCCGCGGGGTCCAGGCGGTAATATAAGGTCAGATTTTGCACGCCGTCCGGATCGCTCACATTCGCCGTGACCACCACCGGCTGATTCGCGGCGGGCAGTGCCGGAAAGTGGGTGACATTATAAATGGCCGGGCCTGCATTCGTAATATACGTGCTATTCGGCATTCCCGGGCTTCCCAGATTGCCGGGTATCGGCATGGCGCCGGCGGCTTCCAGCCAATTGCCGTTCAGGCGCATGATTGCCTCGGGCCAGCCGTGGAGCCAGCGTGCTTCAAAGCTCAGCGTTGCCGTTTGTCCGGCAGTCATTGAATTCGGGGCCAGGGCGACCTGGCAAGAATTGTCTCCGTCCCAAAATTTATCGCTCGACCTCATGTGGAGGCAGTAATTGCCGCTATAGCCGGGTGAATCCAGACCGGAGCGGACGTGATCACCCTGCAGGCTCCAGTTGGCCAGCGAGCCTCCGTCAAAAGTCGAATTGAGCACATAATTCGTCCCGCCGCTTACGACTTCAATATTGTCCACCTGACACTCTCCCAAGTCTTGAATTCCGATCTGAGCGTAATCAATCGAAGGATCGTAGTTTCCGCCATTATCGAGGACACCGGTCCAGGTAATATTGGTCCAAACCGATTTGGCCGTGTCATCGCTATCGGTCCAGTTGGCGGCCAGCCGATGATTGGCGTGCGGGTCAATGAGTTCAAGGCTGCTTCCCCCTCCGGATGACCATTCTCCCCACCGGCCTCCAATTCCATAAGTGACTTGGTCTTCCTCTACGGCGATTGGCGCGCCGTATAACGTTTCCGGTTGTGCCAGTTCCAGCAGTTCGCCGTTGTGCGACAACTTGCCGGTATAGTTTCCGACCGTGTTGCCGTTGTTCAGATTTGGATACTTCGAGAACAGGTTCGTTATATCCTTTGCCACAACCAGAAAACCGTTGGGAGCAATGGTCACGGCGGGAAAAGTGAACGTGACGCCGGAGGTGAACTGCCAGCCGGCCAGATTGATCGTGTTGGTCCCTTTGTTATAAAGCTCGATGTATTGGTCATCATCATTGCCACTGATTGGGTCATACATCAATTCATTGATAACGATGTCGCTGATGAGAATGCTGCTGTTGTTCGTGCCTGGCGTATTGGCAGTGAACGCGTAGAAATCGTTTGCGCCATCCGGCCAGCGACCGTAGGAAACGCCGTCCGCCTGCGCCCCGAATTGCACGGCGTCCAAAACGCGGCTGCCGTCGGGCTTGATGAAATAGAGAGTTTCGCCGCCACCATTAAGAGTGAAACCGAACTGGGATTGCGTGAATGATATGAAACCAGCCGGGCCAATAACGGTGCCTGGCGGAATCACAAACTTGTTCGTAGTGGGATCATCCGTCAAAACGCAACCTGAAATATCCACGCTGTTGGTGCTGTGATTGTATAGTTCGATGAATTGCGGCACGGCGGGATTTTCCGAATGAGGCAGAATTTCGTTGATGACAACATTGCGCAATGGACTGGGTCGGAACGATTCCATCTGGCCTGGAGAGCCGCCGACGATGTCGCTGATGTCCCACGCGCGCGGGTCACCTTCACCGTAGTTCGGATTGGCCAGCGCAATCGAATGCCCGGTGGAATCGGTGGCCACTGGCCAGGGATAAACATCATCGTAGGGCACGGTTAACAGGACATTCGTTTCTTCGTCCAGCAGTTCCAGCGATTCCGAATGTTTGAGGCTGCCATCATATGGCCCCATGACGTTCGTAATTCCATAGACACTTTCAATATCCGCCGGGGCGGCAGCTACCACGAGATAACCGCCGCCGGGAAGCGAGGTCCCCGCCGGAAAAGTGTAATTCATATCCGCACAGGTGATTTGATAACCGCTGATATCCTGAAACCATGGGTTCGAATTGTAGAGTTCAAGATATTCCAGATTCTTTCCATCTATTCGTGGAGCGGGCTTCCACATGATTTCCGAGAACACGATCGGCGTTTTCCGGCTGCTCGGCCCGATCGCGTCGTGCGGATTGATTTGCGCGCCAATCACTGCGTTCGTCACGGTGGACATGTCGCGGAATTGAGCGGTGGTCACCTGGTCGGTGCTGTCGCTGCTGACCGCAAATCCCAAATAGACCTGATTTGACATCGTAATGGTGTCAACGCCAAGTTCCGTCCACGTTTGCCCATCATAACCGGCGTAGCCGGTGAATGTGTTGCCGACGCGCTGCAGACGCAGCCAGGTGTTGGGATAATTTGCCGGGAAATTGCCGGCCGTGTTCGGCGTGCTGACTCTCGGGTCGCGCCACTCAAAGAAGCAGCCATTGATGGCGGGAGTTGCCATGGAAGCAGCAAAACGGCCGCCCGGCGTTAAATCTTCGCGCGCCATCAAGCCGGCATTGGCAAAGACGTCCGA
>DASXFM010000462.1:0-5269 GCA_036489615.1 Verrucomicrobiia bacterium
ATATCGGCGAACAGGCGCAGTTCGTCCGCTTCATATTCCCGGTTGAGCGTCAAATACGGGTTGTCCCAATCACCCAGCACGCCAAGGCGCTTAAACTGCGTGCGCTGGATGTCGATGAATTTTCGAGCATACGCGTCGCAAGCCCGGCGGATAACGACGGGATCCACGTTTAACGTGTCTGCCATTGCCGGATCCTTGCGCATTTCCTGAGACACTTTGAATTCAATCGGCAAGCCGTGGCAATCCCAACCCGGGACATAGGGAGAACTAAAACCACGAAGGGTTTTATGTTTTATGATGATGTCCTTGAGAATTTTGTTCAGCGCGGTGCCGATGTGGACGTCGCCGTTGGCAAACGGGGGTCCATCGTGCAGCACGAACTTTTTCGCGCCGGTCCGTTGCTTTTGGATTTGGGAATAGAGCCCGTCGTTTTCCCATTTCTTCAACCGTTCCGGCTCGCGCGCCGCCAGGTCGGCTTTCATGGGAAAGTCCGTTCGCGGCAAATTGAGTGTGTCTTTGTATTCCATCGCAATCTTTAGAAACTGCTCACGTTAACAACCGAGAAAACCAGTGTCAATGACTCGGGCGCAAGCGCACGCAACGTTGAAGTGGAATACCACCTGCAATTGCCTTGCCGGCCAACCCACGAACCATCAACCGAACGGAAACCGCTTTAACGCTTCAACCTTTCAACTCTTCAACGTATCCAGAATCCGGCCTAATCTCTTGAACTTCAAATTCCCGACTTTAAACTGCAAAGCATTCAATGCAAGAGCCGACGCACATCCTCACCGGCGTGATCATCCAAAAGTCGTTTGAAGGATCAAAGCATCCTAAACTTGCCCTCGGCCTGACTGCAGTGATCGCGTTTCTGTCACACGGATTTTTGGACAAACTTGCCAATCTGACCTATCACCCGGCCGAACCGGATTTTCACAGCCCGGTTTGGGTGGGCTATCATTTATTTGTCGTCGTGGCGACGGTGACTTTTCTCGTGCTATGGTGGCGCAAGTTCAAATGGGGAATTATTTTCGCCTGCCTGCCGGATGCCGACTGGATTTTCATTCATGGCCGGGAGATATTCAACCGTCTCTTTCGCACCCACTCCAATTTTTATCCGCGGCCGTATATCCATAACTTCGACGGCTATATCTGGGAGCATATTCCGCCTTTTTCCTTTGTGACGCCATTTCTCGATCACCTTCCCAACCTGCGTCACAATCCCTGGGCCTGCGTATTTGAATTCGTCCTCGTCGCCATGTTGCTCGTGATTTTGAGATTGATCACGATGGGCAAAAGACCGCCTTTGCGGAATCTGGAAGCCACGGGCAAAAATCTGTAAATACGAATTGGCAAGAAGGGGAATACAAGAGATGGCTCATTAACCGCACGGAGCTGTTGCCCATCTCTATTCGTGGATGGTCAAACTAAATCACGGGACGACTTGCACCCGGAAGAAGCGTTGCGCGTTTGTTGCATTCATTGAAAAGCTGATTGGGCCACCCGTACCGGGCACAGATGCGCCCAAAGGCAGCCAGTTCGGCGTCGCCAAATTATCGTTATATTCAAGCTGATAATTCAAACCCGTGAGCGTTGAGCATGAAACCGCAAAATTCGTTCCGGAAGACTGTTGAAGGCTCAATGGCGGTGGAGAAACATCTGCCGGAAGCACTGATGCCGAGAAGCTGAAATTATCAATACCCAGGCCCTGCGCCTTTCCGGTTGAATCCGTCATCTGCCATAGCAACCAAAGAGCGGTATTGGGCGGCCAGTTCGTGATTACCTGGTTGACTGCGCCCAGGCTTTCCTGATTGACCGATAAAGTTCCGTTCGTTGGTTCGCCGCCGACGTAGGCAGCCACTGTTGGGAACGTCACATTTAACGCCGGAAGGAATGCCGTCGCGCGCGCGGGGAAAGCGTTCGTATTGCTCAGATCAATAAAATAATAAAACTGCAGAGTCTTTGGCAGGTTGGACTGGCGCCAAACCTCGCCGGTTAATTGGACCGTCATCTCGTTGAGCGTGGCCGTCGTGCCGTTGACGAATTTGACTCCAAAGGCGGTCCCGCCGGTTGTACTCGTGGCCAACAGTCCCAATGCGCGGTTGGAACTGCCGGCGGATCCAAAGCTAAGCTGCCCGCCCGCTGTTTGATCACCGTAAGTTGCGCCGAATCTCGAAAGCAGATCGCCGTAGCCGTACCATCCGGCCAATGCCGAATCGCCCAATCCGCCAGTACCGCCGCTGACGCCGGTGGGCTCGGCAAAGCCGTAAGGGTTGGCCAGGGAATAATTGGTGCCGTTGATGGTCACCGGGTTCGCTGTATTCACCGAGGCCGCTCCCGGATCGGGTAAAGAATCAAAATTCTGCGTATACACCTGGTTCGCCTGCGAGTACTCGATATAGTTCACCGGTGGCGGACCGACCCCGCTGTAAACCACGCTCACAGTGTTGGTGTCGCCCACGATGGCCTGGCCGGATCGATTAACGCCTGCCAAATTGAGTACATTCGTACCGTTCTCCAGGGGCACACCCAGCGTCCAACTGGTCACGGTTGTCCAGGTTGGGGTGTAAGATGTGCCATTGATTGAAATCGCATTTACATTGAACGGCGCCTGGCCCGCCAAATAAGCGAGTCCGTTGCTGATTGTGACACTGGAATTCAGGGAAAAACTCCCGGCATTCGCCGCATTGACCTGCGCGGCCACTTGCGGCGAGGCTTGGGTTATCCACGGAATCAAATTCAGATTCGGATCTTCGATGCTTCCTCCGGTGGTCTCCAGAGCGGCATATTTGGCATTTAACAACGGAACACTGAGAGAAAGATTCAACGGCCCGTTTGAGACCAGTTCGCTCAGCGCCCGCCAATACATCCGCAAGAAAGTTGGCTCATTGTAAATCCCGGTCATGTTTGTATCCCCGGGCAATGTCGTGAACAAATCTCCACCGGGCGGATAACTGCCGTCAATGCCCAGGCCAATATTGAAATCGAACATGAGCAGCGTGTTTTTGGTGCCCTCAGTGCCGGTATAGCAATACAGGTTCTGCCCACTGTCGGAACCAAAGCAATCCCAGTTCCCTGCCGCGTGGTTTGCTGCGAATACGCGCATCCAGTTTTCCATATTCACCTGGGATTCCATGTTGCCGGCATAGCCCGGCGTGCCGTGCGAACTGGCGGCATCGATCAGCGAGAACAAATTTGAATAATTATTTTCGGAATCCGGCGTGCGGCGGTTCTCAAATATCCAGCGGTAACGCGCCACTTTTTTTGCCCCACCCGTCGTTGTGTACGGCAAAATCATGGCTTCGCTCGCCTCATTATCGGGCATCGAATACCCCGTATCAACGGGGCCAAATTCGTACCACCGGGCAACCTTATAAAGATAACCGTCGGAATCGTTCGGGAAATATTCCTTCACGTAGTCGCTATCCGGCGTTTGCGCATCTTCCATAATCGGACCGCGCCGATTGCCGTTCACATAAACCACTACATCTCGGCGATTGAGCCAGGGCACTCCGAGCGCGCGCAAAAAGGTATTCGCCAGTTGTTCCCGTTGATACGTCGGGTCATCGCCCGTATTTCCAGGATTATGGATCTTGTTAAAATCCGTCGCGCCCAAAAATTTGTCATCATCCGGGAATATCCATTTATAGCTGCATAATGTGCCGTTGGGAGTATCGTAATATTGATGCACCGGGCTGCCGGCAAAATGCGCTTCGGCGTTGTAAATGACGCGATTGGCGTAAACCATCGTGCAGTCGATGCCTTCATTGCTTTCATTTCCCAGGTTGGCCCAGCGCGTGACATTCGTTTGGCTTAACCACAAATGATATACCCCAAAACAGCCGCCGGGATTGCCGTCTCCAAATAATACCAGGCATTCGCGTACCGGCGTATTATCATTCAATAATGCCGGAAAGCGAGTGGCCGCGCCCAGGCTGTCGTTGGCCGAAATATAATACGCTGCCAGTGTGTTCATCGCCTGGCCCGGAATGGTCGCGCTGAAAACCCCGTCCCCGGCAACGACATCCCCGCCTGTGCCATCATCTCTCATCGGCACAGCCGTATAGGTCGTGGCTGGATCCAGCCGGTAATACAGAGTTAGATTCGTTACACCGTCGGGGTCGCTCACATTCGCCGTCACCACTACCGGCTGGCTTGCGGCGGGAACCGCGGGTGAATGAGTGACATTATAAATAGCAGGGCCGGCGTTCGTAATATAAGCGCTATTTGGCATTCCCGGGGTGCCAAGGTTGGCCGGAACCGGCAGGGGGCCGGTTGCTTCCAGCCAGCCGCCGCTCAGCCGCAAAACCGCCTCCGGCCAGCCGTGGATCCAGCGAGTCTCAAAGCCGAGAGTTGCCGTTTGACCGGACGCAAAATTGTTTGGGTTTAAGGCAACCTCGCAGGAATCATCGCCATTATAATAATGGTCGCTGGACCGCACATGCAACGAATGGGCGCTCTGATAGCCGGAATTCTCGAGGCTCGAGCGGACATGGTCACCCTGAAATACCCAGCCGTTGGTCCCGGTTTCGAAATTGGAATTTGAAACATAGTTGACCCCTTTGGAATCCTGCACTACGACGTTGTCCAGGAGGCATTCACCCGAATCCAAAATGCCGAATTCCGCGTAGTCTATAGACGGATCATAATTAAAACCATTGTCCAACGTGCCCGTGAAGACGATGTTCGTCCACGAAGACTTTTGAGATTCATCGCTGTCTGCCCAATTGGACGCCAACCGATGATTGGAATGCGGATCGATCAGTTCCAGGCTGCTCCCTCCGCCGCCGGACCATTCGCCCCAGCGGCCGCCGGTTCCATAGGTCACCTGGTCTTCCTCCACGTAAATCGTATTGGTCCCATAATAGGATTCCGGCCGGGACAAGACCACCAGTTCGCCGTCATGGGACAACTTGCCGCTGTAATTGCCAACGGTATTGCCCGTGTTCAGGTTCGGGTAATGGGCGAAGAGATTCGTCATATTCTCCGCCACTACCAAATAGCCATTCGGCGCAATCGTGACATTGGGAAGTGTGAATGTGACGCCCGAAGTAAACTGCCAGCCGTTTAAACTGACCGTGTTTGTGCCCTGGTTGTAAAGCTCGATGTACTGGTCGCTTTCATTCCCGCTGATTGGATCATACATCAATTCGTTGATGACGATATCGCCGATAAGTATCGAACTATTGTTCGTGCCCGGTGTGTTTGTGGCGAAGTTATAAAAGTCGTTTGCTCCGTCGGGCCAGCGGCCATACGAAACCCCGTCCGG
>DASXFM010000515.1:0-26351 GCA_036489615.1 Verrucomicrobiia bacterium
GGCAAAGCTGCATCAGGTGTACCCACAGATCACGGTTGGGCACGCGCTCTGTTCTGTCGCGCCACCATTGCTTCCGTTCCCAGGACTGAACCCAGCCCTTGGACATAGCGTTCACTAGATATTGGGAATCGCTGTATAACGTCACCCGGCAGGGCTGCTTCAGCATTTCGAGTCCCCGTATCGCAGCGAAGATTTCCATCCGGTTGTTGGTGGTCAATCGGAAACCGCCGCTGGCTTCAGCGCGTTTCTTCGGGTGCAACAACACCACACCGTAACCGCCGGGACCGGGATTAGGGTCGCACCCGCCGTCGGTGTAGATCTCTACGGTCACTTGTGTGGAATTGGTGCCCATATTCGCGCGAAGTGAGTCCTTTAAAAACTTGCACTCCCCGCAAAAGAATTTTGCCATGAAACCGTATCACTGTTCCAGCGCTTTCTTCCTTACCAACGACTCCCATCGGTCAAAATATTCCAACTGCCCACGGTCCAGCCGCACCCGAGTGATGTCATTGGTATCAGACCCCGAATAAATAAAATCATCCACGAGTTTCAATTCGGCGCCGGCTTCTTTGCGTACCACGGCAACGCGTTCCTCGTCTCTTTGTGGTATTTCAACCATTGCCGTTTCAATCGTTGAGCCATCATCAGTTTTGGAACTCGCCCCCAGAAAGCCCGATCCGTATCCGGGAAACTCAAGGTCGCCGATCATGAAATCAATGAATGCTTTGCGGTCTTTGAATGATGCCGGAATTTTCACCGCCTCCATCGCCTGTTCAATTCGAGGAAGTTCATTGGTATTTAAATTATTTGGGTCGTCCTTGTAATCGTCGTATTCAGCGTAGGGCCGGCTCATTTTGAATTGTTGGCCCTGGTAATCAATCGTGTCCGCGGCGACGGCATTTCCGCCGATGGGTTCTGGATTTTGCCGATGCCGATAAAAGCCTAACGAGATCAGGAGAATAAGAGCCAGAGTTGTGGGTAGGACATCCAGCTTGAACCGGCGACGGGCCGACGGTCGGGGTCTGCCGGCAGGATAGCGCTGTCGCTCAGCCCAGGCGGCCGCAGCTTCCGGCTCCGTCATTCAAACGAAAAGCCCGCGCCGCACGTGATCTTCAAAATTTTTCATCTGCCGTGCGTCAAACCATTGGCGAAGTGCGTCGAGGTCGGCAAACGGTTGCGGTGTGTCCCGGCGCCTCCGCAATTCCTCGCGAAACCGGTCGTAAATCTGAGTCACATCATACGATTTCAACCGAATAACCTCCCCGCCAGTCGCCGAGTCAAATGTCATTCTGTTATTGGTGCAGGAAAAGCTCCGACCCTCTAATACAGCCGTGAATGCGAGGACAAGATGGTTAAAAACTTTGTCCGTCGCAGGAATATAGTGCTGTGAATAAATCAATTGGCCAAAAAAACAACGAGTAGGATCAAGATAAAAGATTCCGCCTGAATCGAGGACGGACGGATCGGTAATTTTATCGGACTTTTTCGCAGACTTCGATAAATGACACTGTGCAAAACCCAGTTTTTCAAAATCGGCGCGATGAGGTTTGGTGGCCTGCCAGAAATTAGGGCTCAATTCATCGGGTTTGCATTCGTTTTCCGCCCACAACCCGGGCATCCAACGCCCAGAGCGGGACATCGACTTGAACCGGTTCCTTAGCCAGGCCCTAATCCCACGGCCCCATCCATGCCAGCGGATCATCTCGCGCAGTCGCACCGCACGGTAGTTGGTCTTGTAATAGCCGGGTTCAAACATGAGAAACCTGAGACTTAAGCCAACGTCCGGCCCAGTCAAGCCGGCAAATCTTCTTTCCTTCAGCCGGACCCCGGCTATGCTCCGATCGCCTATGAAATGGATTCGCCCTGGGTGTTTCATCATTCTGCTTCTATCGCTTTGGCTGGCCGATTCCTGTTCTCACCGGCCGCCGGAGACACGCCAGAACCGTCAGAAATGGGACGACGCCACCCTCAGCGGCGCTTACAATAGCGTCGGCAATCACGATCCCAAATGGGACAAGGATGCACGGGAGGCGCTTGATGCCTATGCGCAAATCTGGACAGCCCCGGATAACGAACGGGAAACGCTCTCGGAGCTCATTGGCGACTCTGCGGCCAATGCGGTGGGCGCAGGCTGCCAGGACCCGATGATTCGCTACCTGTATGTCCGTTATTCGTCCGATGTCCGGGCGAAACCGCTGGCCGACCGTCAAAACCTCTACCAGGATGCCGCCGACAAGCTGGAGGACAGTCCCTATCCAGCTATCCGCAAATTTTATGCAAATGTGGGAGCTTCCGATATCCTTTGGTGGGACCGAAACCATGGCCTCTGGCAGCAGGTAGTCCAGCACCGGCACGCGGCCATTTCCGATCTGGTCCAGGCTGTCCAGGACAATTCGTTGCCCGTGTCCGAGGCCGACACTGCTACCGGGCAACTCTTCGACCTGCTCCAGAATAATGAAAAGGAAGCCACTAACGCTTACGATCAAATCGAAGACGCTCTCGCCCGCCAATCAGGCGCACAGGTCATGGCAGATTTCGTCAAGGCAACCTTTTACCTTCGCTACGCGTGGCTGGCCCGCGGCCACGGTGCGTCGGACCAGGTAACTCCGGAAGGCTGGCGTCTGTTCAGTGAACGGCTCAAGATTGCCCGCAAAGCCCTGGAACATGCGTGGTCGCGCGACCCTCAGGAACCGCAAATTCCCACTCTCATGATTTCCATTGTTCAGGGCGAGCAAAGTGGCCGGCCGGAAATGGAAAAATGGTTCGCCCGCGCCATGCAAGCCGACCCCAATAATTACGCGGCCTGCCGGGCCAAACTGCATTTTCTCCTGCCCCAATGGTACGGTACCCGCGACGATATGCTGGCTTTCGGACGCGAATGCGTGGCTTCGACCAACTGGGGCGGCGAAGTGCCCCTCATTCTGGTGGATGCGCATAGTGAATTTGTTACGACGCTCTCCGGCCAGGACCGTCAGGATTATTGGTTTGCGCCGGACGTTTGGCCGGACATCCAATCCGCCTACCAAAAATATGCGCAACTCAATCCCGATGAAACGCGGTTTCGTTATCCATACGCGTGGTACGCGCTCGAATGCGGCCAGACCAACGCCTTCGTCCAACAAATCAAGCTGATTCGGCAAAACGATGGCCAAATCAACTATGGATATTTTGGTGGCAAAGCCAGCTTTGACCAGGCCTGGGCGGAGGTCACTGGCGGGGCGGTCTCGACGAACGTGGCTGCGCCGGCAAATGGCCGGTAAAGCCAGGTCTTGCGGATCTGCCATCCAAAACCACTAATGCTTTCCAAGATAGCATAAAAAAAGTATAGACATTGTCTCCTCCTGAAGGCCCTTCGTTTCCTAACCAAAAATCCTCAAAAACCCCAATAAAACCGGCCTAATCTGCTCAAATCTTTGCCTTCGTTTCTCGTTTCCTTGCCTATACCCGGAAAAAAGGAAACGAAGGCTGAAACGCCCGGACCCAAGGATCAGGAATGACGAGATCAGACCTCTGAATTTCGGCTCACGATTGACTTCCTTCCTGCGTTCCTGCTCTGCTCATTTTCCCGCGCGGAATTCAGTTGCGGTTCCGGTTTGAACGTTGCAGGTTTTACCCGTGAGCGCTTAAAGCACGTTATCAATCTTGCGATTATGAAAACTCAAGACCTCTTTGGCTGGTTCAGAAGGAATCGTTTTCCTGTGACCGCCGGTTTGGCGGGCGTTTCGCTCGTGGTCGCCGGTGTCATTCTTTGGGCAGACCGCAGCTGTGAATTGGCGGCCAAAGGCCGAGTTTATCGTTCCATCGCCGCCATGCCGGAACGCGAGGTCGGCCTCGTTCTGGGCACCAGCAAGTCGACCCGGCATGGGACGCCCAACTTGCATTTTAATCAGCGGATTGATGCGGCAGTGGCGCTCTATCGCGCCGGAAAAGTGCGTCACTTGCTGGTGAGCGGCGATAATCACGCGGCCTCTTACGATGAGCCCAGGGATATGCGTAATGCGCTCGTAGCCGCCGGAATTCCGGCGAATGCGATTACCTGCGATTACGCCGGCTTTCGGACGTTGGATTCCGTCGTGCGGGCCGGCCAGGTCTTTGGCCTGTCGCAGTGCACCATCATATCCGAGGAATTTCATTGTCCGCGTGCATTGTGGATCGCTCAGGAGCACGGGCTGGATGCCATCGCGTTTGCGGCGCCGGACGTTAGTTTGAAAGGGTGGTCGTTGCGCGCCGACGTGCGCGAACAATTGGCGCGGGCCTGGTGCGGGGTTGATTTGTATGTCCTGCATCGTGGCCCGAAATTTCCAGGACCCCGGGAACCGATTTTGATCTCATCCATTCAGCCTTGAAACACTTCAAAGCAATCGCAGCGATGTCGCTGAACCGCGTAATTGGCGCGGACGGAAAAATCCCCTGGCATTTGCCGGAGGATTTCCGCTGGTTCAGGCAAATGACGATCGGCCATGTCATCGTCATGGGGCGCAAAACGTTTGAGAGCCTTGGCCACGCGCTGCCGAGCCGCACCAACCTGGTCCTCACCCGCCATCCCCAAAGCCTGATCCGGAAGCATCCGGAGATTTTCGGCCAATATCACGAATGGCGCGGCGGCAAACATCTTAAACGCCCGTATCAATTTCACTTTTCCAAACTCGGAGAAAAAACCGAGACCGAAATTTTCATTTTCAATTCGCTGGATAAACTCAATCCCGCCGAATTCCCGAACGATATTTACATCTGCGGCGGCGCGCAGATTTATGAGGAAGCCTTGCCGCGATGTTCCGACCTGTATTTGACGCTCGTAAACCGTGACGTCCCCGGCGACACCTTCTTTCCGCCCTTCGAAAACAAATTCAGACTGGTCGAAGAAGTCCGCGACATGCTGGAATTCAAAATCCTCCACTACCAGCACAAGAGCCTCGGCAAGGATTGACGGACTGGTGGAGAAAATGTCTCGGCGCTCGCTTGCGTCCTGGAGTGCGGTGGCAATCATAGCGCTACACCGCTTTCGAATGGCGTTTATATCCCGAAGCGCAATCGCCTTTTCGATGGTGATCTATTTCCTTGCGGCGGCTCGGGCGGTTCGTTCCACGCTGGTGTATTTACCTGAACGCCGCTATTCTCGCCAATCTATGACCAAACAGGAAATTGCTGAAGTTTTGCGAAAGGAAGTGGGTGAACTGGAAGTTTCCATCAAAAAAGTTCAGGCGCGCTGCGAACGATTCAAAAGGTTCGTGCTCGATTTGGAGGAGGAACTCAACCCGGCTCCTTCCACGGAACCCAAATCCATCCTGGACGGCAAGTTTCGGGAAGTAATCGATAAAGTCTTCGGCGAAAAACCGAAACGGTCAAAGCGCTCATAGGCGATTAGCACTGCGGCCATCACATGTCTCGCAAGACACGCCAGCCTGCTTCCGCTTCAACGCTTCAACCGTTCAACGCTTTTACATTCAGCCATGCAGGAAAACCGCGACATCCGCTGCTCGCATTCGGAATCTTTCCCCGGCCTTCTTGAGCAATTGCGCGTGTCTTTGCTGATTTCGACTTACCAGACCGGCCATCTGGTGGTTGTTTCGGCCCGGGACGGGAAGCTCAAACTCTCTTTCAACCAATTCGAGCGAGCGATGGGCGTCGCCATCAAACCTGGAACGATCGCCGTCTGCACGCGCAAAGAGGTTTGGTTTCTGCGGAACGCGCCGGACATTGCCGCGAAATTGCCGGGCGAAGCAAATCACGATGCCTGTTTCCTCGCGCGCACCTCGCATTTTACCGACGACATCGAAGCCCATGAAGCCGCCTGGATCAAAGGGCCGAACGGAGCTTCTGAATTCTGGGTCGTCAACACCCTGTTTTCCTGCCTTTGTGCGCTGGACCCGCGCTATAGCTTTTCGCCCCGGTGGTGGCCTCCGTTTATTTCCGAATTACGTCCGGAAGACCGTTGCCATCTCAATGGCATGGCCGTTGTGGACGGCGAGCCCCGCTACGTGACCGCGTTGGCCGAGACTGATACGCCATCCGGCTGGCGCAGTGCGAAGCATAACGGTGGCTGCATTATCGAGGTGCCCAGCGGCCGGATACTGGCACGTGGCCTGTGCCTGCCGCATTCGCCGCGGGTTGACGGAAATCGGGTCGCGTTTCTCCGTTCTGGCGAAAGCGATTTGGCTGTGGCCGACATCATGAGCGGTGATGTGACATCTGTTGCATCCTTGCCGGGCGTGGCCCGTGGCCTCGCATTGCATGGCGGCTACGCGTTCGTCGGAATTTCGAAAGCCCGGCCATCGCTCGAAGGCGTGCCCGTTGTAGCAGAGCGCGACAAGCTGCGCTGCGGGGTTTGGGGCATTGATTTGCGATCCGGCGCCATCGCGGGTTGTCTGGAATTCCACACGGGTGTGGAGGAGGTATTCGACGTGCAAGTGTTGCCGGGAATTGTCGCCCCTTACGTCTCCGGGCCGGCGGCGGAAAAAGACAGCGGCCAGCCACTTTGGACCGTCCCTCCCGTGCGCGTGTGACTTTAGGCGCGTTTGCATTATCGTGAATCTCGGGTAAAATCAGCTGTGAGCGTTCGGATGTGGAACCGAGGCTGGTGTTAAAAACCCATTTGAGCAATGCGCCAATTCAAACGCCGCATGAAACGATTGGCCGCGGGTGCGGCAATTGGAGTTGCCGCGACTCCGGCAATGGGACAGTTGCTGGGGCAGAATCTTTTTCCCGCGAATAGTCCCTGGAATCAAAACATCAGTAACGCACCTGTCGCGACGAACTCAGCGAGCATCATTGCCGCCATCGGAGGTGCGACAAAAATTCATCCTGATTGGGGAACGGACAGCCCCACCAACGGGACCAGTCCCTTGTATGGAATTCCGTTTAACGTCGTGCATGGCAATAGTACCGCGAAGGTTAGTGTCGTCATCGATAATTACCCCGGGGAGAGCGACATCGTTCCGGCGCCAATCCCGGCGAATGCGGTCATCGAGGGCGATCTCCAAAACGGGCCGAATACCAACGGACCGGGTTATAACGCCAATCAACGCGGCGATTCTCACCTCCTGGTCTGGGACGAGGACAATAACGTCGCGTACGAGTTTTACGGCGCGGCTCGACCGTCAGACACGAATTTGATCGATGAGAGCCCCCACACCGACGGCAAGTGGCATGCGGCGCAGGAATCTGTGTGGAATTATGACACGAACGATTTCCGGCCGCTCGGCTACACCTCTGCCGACGCTGCGGGTCTGTCCGTCCTTGCCGGCCTCGTACGTCCGGACGAAGGTCTGCCCGTGTCTCAGGGAGGCCAGGGCGGGATCTACCACGCTTTGCGGATGACCCTGCCCAGCGGCATTGTCAGCGACCAATATGTTTATCCCGCCTCGCACATCGTGACCGCATCGGGCCACGCGCCTTTCGGTTCACGATTGCGCTTGAAGAACAACGCCACCGTCAATTCACTCATCGCGTCCATGGGGCCTGAGTCGCAAATTGTGGCTCACGCGATGCAACAGTATGGGCTGATCCTCGCGGACATCGGCAGCTCAATGTATGTCACCGGCGCGTCGGCTGCGGTGAATGCTACCAACGGCATCAGTCTGGTCTGGAACATGAACGACATTCTGGGTGGACTCAGGCAACTGGCTACCAGCAACTTTGACGTAGTGAACCTCACGCCCGCAGTCACCAATCTGAGCCAAAGTACCGGCGCTTCTGGCGCCTCGCTGACGATCAAGGGATATAATTTCTCCGGGGCGGCCGGCCATATTTCCGTGTTCTTCGGCGGCACAGCCGCACCAGTGCCCGATGTGCTCAACGATTCCCAAATCTCCGTGACGGTTCCGTCTGGTTCCGGGACAGTCAATGTCACGGTTCAGTCGGGCCTTTATGATCCTGACACCAATGATGGCCCGGGCGCCAACGTGAACGAACCGATTTTCGGTTGCGGAACTTCGCCCACAAACGCGGCGGACAAATTCACCTATGTCGCCACGCCAAAAATCCTCCGCGTTTTTGCAGGCGGCGGAAACTTCATCATGAACGGGACAAACGATAGCGGTTCGGGAGGGATGTATGAAGTGCTGGCGTCGACGAACCTTCTGCTCCCTCTGACCAACTGGTCGGTGCTGACGACCAATAGTTTTAACAGCATGGGAAATTTCTCCTTTACCAATCCCATTTCTTCCAGCAACTCCGGCAAGTTTTACATTCTGCGAGTGCCCTGACGCGCTTTCCTTTAAACAGGCGTTTGATTTTTAATTTTGTCTGAATCCCATTTTTTGGAACGGACAATGCTTATTCAGTTAAAGCCTGGTCGTTTCTCGCCGATATAGTCTTGGCTTGTAGTGACTTATTGCGAATTGAAAGGCACGGGTCTTGTTTGCGCTGACGGGTCAAGGAATGTTTTATGTCTCCTATAGGCAAATCGGTTATTTTTGGACTTGTAAGCCCATTTTATGTGGGCTGGGAGAGGCATTGTGCTTTCGCCTTGTTCAAAAAACGGACGTGGCGATGCTTCATTTGCATCCTGGCTATGGTCGCAGGCGCGGTTTTCAATTCAAAGGCGCAGGGCAATCCCCCGGCGGCTGTAACTGTTACCAATACAAATCCCTCATCAACGCCGGGGCCGGCCGTATACAAAAAAATGGATCTCCAGGAATTGATGGATCTGGATGTGACATCCGTGGCGAGGCAACCTCAACCCTACGGACAGGCGCCCGCGGCAATCGACGTCATCACCGGTGATGAAATTCGCCGTTCGGGCGCGACCAGTCTGCCCCAGGCATTGAGATTGGCTGACAATTTGGAAGTCGCACAACTGTCTTCATCCAGTTGGGACATCAGCGCGCGTGGATTTAATACTGCCGGTTTTAGTGACGACTTGCTGGTGTTAATGGATGGACGCAGCCTCTATTCGCCGTTGTTGGCAGGCGTGATTTGGAACATGCAGGATTATTTGCTGGAGGATATCGACCGCATTGAAGTCATCAGCGGACCAGGCGGCACTCTCTGGGGCGCCAACGCGGTTAACGGTGTCATCAATATTATCAGCAAGAACGCGAAAGATACCCAGGGACTCTATGTCGAGGGCGGCGGAGGCAGTTGGCTGGAAGATTTTGGGGCCGTCCGATACGGCGGCGTTATCTCGTCCAATATTTACTATCGCGTCTATGGAAAATATTTTGATTACGGTTCGCAGGTTTACGCCGATGGTACCAGCGCGGGGGATGCCTGGAACCGCGGACAGGGCGGGTTTCGTGTTGACGCCGATGCATCGCCGGATAACACGTACACGCTGGAGGGGGACATGTTCGGTGGCGATACACACACGGAACCAGGGGGCGAAGGATCGGCGGATACGGAAGGCACGACCAGCGGAGGGGATATTCTCGGACGATGGACTCACACGTATTCCGACGATGCGGACATGCAGCTGCAATTGTACTACGATCGTACTCACATAGGGGCGCCATTTGCAGCAGATCCGGCGCTGGGTGTTACAGAAGGATCAATACATGACGACCTCGACACCGCAGACCTGGATTTTCAGGATCGTTTCTCGCTCGGTAATCGCAATAAAATGGTGTGGGGTCTGGGTTATCGTTTTACCCACGATGATGCGCAGTCCGCGCCGTTAATTGGCTTCGTGCCGGGCACGCTCGATCAAAACCTGTATAGCGGGTTTTTGCAGGACCAATTTAAAATATTCGACAACCTTTATCTTACCGTCGGCAGCAAACTGGAGCACAACGATTATACCGGATTTGAATACGAGCCGAGTGTGCGGTTCCAATGGAATGTTACGGACGATCAAATGCTTTGGGGAGCGGTTTCGCGTTCGGTCCGAATGCCCTCGCGTTACGATCGGGATTTGGTTGAACCGACCGAAGGTCCTTTTGCGGACGATTTTCAAAGGAACAATTCCACTTTTGTTTCCGAAACGGTGATTGCTTATGAATTGGGTTACCGCGCTCAACTGGCCAAACGGCTGTCCGGTTCGGTGTCGGCGTTTTTCAATCAGTACGATCATTTGCGCAGTTTGAGCGATACTCCCGGTGGATTGGGCGGATTTTTACCATTGTATTGGGCCAACAATGACAATGGCCAAACATGGGGATTCGAGTTGAGCGCCGATTATCAAATTCTTGACTGGTGGCGCTTGCATGCAGGGTACGATTTTCTCCACGAAAATATCTTCGTCGATCCCGGCCAGGTTGACATAAATGGAGGCTTTGCCAACACCTCCGACCCGAGAAATCAGGTTTTTCTCCGTTCCTCAATGGATTTGCCGCACAACATCGAATTCGATGCGGCTGCCCGTTGGATCGACCGCGTTACTTTTTATAACAATCCTGATTTTGGAAACGTGCCCAGCTATTTTGAATTAGACCTCCGCCTTGGCTGGCACGTGACGAAAAACATTGAGGTGTCAGTCACCGGACAAAATCTTTTGCACGCGCAGCACGCGGAAGCCGGATTTCCGGGACTGACCCAGGAGCAAATCGTGCGCAGCGCCTACGGGGAAGTGGCTTTCAAATGGTAATCGTAATGCGCTTTAAAACGTATATCACCGCCTGGCTTTGTGCAGCCATCCTGGCCGGAATGCCCGCCACCGCCTCGGCGCAATCCAAAGAGTATGAAATCAAGGCAGCCTTTCTTTTCAACTTTGCCCAGTTTGTGAATTGGCCGTCCGCCGCCTTCGCGGAAACAAACGCGCCATTCTGCATTGGTATTCTTGGCGACGACCCATTCGGCGCCGCATTGGATCAGACCGTCCAGGGCGAGAACGTGGACAATCGCAAAATCCTGATTGAACGTTCGCAAAATATTGGGGATTTAAAGAACTGCCAGATGATTTTTGTCAGCCGGTCGGAAAAACGGCATATCGGGGAGATCTTGACCGGCCTCGATACCAGGCCGGTACTGACTGTAAGCGAAGTCGAAGGTTTTGCGCAAAGCGGCGGAGACATCAATTTTTTCCTGGCAGGCACCAAAGTGCGGTTTGAAATCAACGCCGGGGCCACCCAAAGCGACGGGCTGAAAGTCAGCTCGCAGTTATTGAGTCTGGGAAAAATCGTTCAAACGGGAAAGGACGCCAAATGACCTGGCTGCAGAATCTGCCTCTCAAGCGAAAAGTGACGCTGGTCATTTTATTGACCTGTTCCGCGGTCCTGTTACTGGCCTGCAGTGTTCTGGCTGGCTATCAATTATTTGATTATCGGAAGACTATCGTCGGCGATAGTTCGGTGCTTGCGGATGTGATTGGAAAAAATACGCAGGCCGCGCTGGCCTTCCAGGATCAGAATTCCGCCCAACAAACATTGCTGGCCTTGCAGTCCGATCCCGACGTGTCAGCCGCGCGCCTTTACGATGCGCAGGGGAACGAATTCGCGAGTTACGTGCAAACAGGAGCCATCGTTCAATTACCCGCGCATCCGTCCGGGGAAGGCCATTTCTTTCAACACGGCCACCTTGCTTCATTTCGCGAGATTGTCCTCAAGAACAAACACATCGGCGCCATTTATCTCCAAACGGATTTGAAAGGAATGTACGACCGATTGCGATTATTCGGCGGCATCGCGCTTTTGGTGTTGTTGGGGTCCCTGGTTGTTGCCGTAGTTCTGGCGGCGCCGTTGCAACAACCGATTTCGGGGCCAATTCTTAATTTAGCCCAAACCGTCCGAACGATTGCCGAACGCAAAGACTATACGATGCGCGTTCCCCCGCAGGGCACCAACGAAACCGGGTTGCTCATGGATGCCTTCAACCAACTTCTCGCCGGCATTGAGGAACGCGACGCCGCGTTGCGCGGAGAAATTACCGAACGCAAAGGCGCCGAAGGCAAGGTGCAGTCGCAATTGGCGCGGCTGGAATTGCTTCACCGGATCACGCGCGCGATCAGCGAACGGCTTGACTTGCAAAGTATTTTTCAGGTGGTCCTTCGCACCCTGGAGGACAACCTGCCGATCGATTTCATCTGCATCTGCATGTATGAACAGGGCGCCAATGTGCTGACCGTTGCCAATGTGGGGGCTGGAGGGGAGAAATTGGCAACGGAATTGGGCCTGACCAAAGAAACCCGCATAGAAATTGATCAGAACGGGCTTTCCAAATGCGTGCATGGACATCTGGTTTACGAACCGGATATCAGCGAATCACAGGCCTCATTTCCACAGCGGCTGGCGAAAACCGGGTTGCGTTCACTCGTGGCGGCGCCGTTGCTGGTGGAAAGCAAGGTCTTCGGAGCTTTGATCGCGGCGCGAAAACAACCGGGGAGTTTTAGCAGCGGTGATTGCGAGTTTTTGAAGCAACTGAGCGGGCACGTTGCGCTCGCGGCCCACCAGGCCCAACTCTATGAAGCGTTACAGCAGGCTTATGACGATTTGCGCCAGACGCAGCAAGCCGTCATGCAACAGGAGCGCCTCAAAGCGCTCGGCCAAATGGCCAGCGGCATCGCCCACGATATTAATAATGCAATTTCGCCGATTGCCCTGTACACGGAGTCGCTGCTCGAAAAGGAAACCACGCTAAGCCCGCGGGCCCGCGATTATTTGACGACGATTCAGCACGCGATTGAGGATGTCTCGCACACGGTGGCCAGGATGCGGGAGTTTTACCGTCAGAGAGAACAACAATTGGCGCTGACTCCGGTAAAATTGAACCAGCTGATCTTGCAGGTCGTTGACCTGTCCCGCGCGCGATGGAGCGATATGCCGCAGCAACGCGGAATTTTCATTAAGGTTGAAACCAGCCTGGATGCCGCGTTGCCGCAGATCTTGGGTGTCGAGAGCGAGATACGCGAGGCGCTGGTCAACCTCGTCTTTAACGCGGTCGACGCCATGCCGGAGGGCGGAACCCTGACACTAAGGACAACGGTGTCAGAGCAACCCGCGCGACTTGTGCACGTGGAGGTAAGCGATACCGGCGTCGGAATGGATGATGAGACACGGCGCCATTGTCTCGAGCCGTTTTACACCACCAAAGGCGAACGTGGAACGGGGCTGGGGCTGGCTATGGTTTATGGCATTGTCAGGCGGCATAACGCCGATATTGAAATCGACAGCACGCCCGGCAAAGGCACAACGATGCGGCTCAATTTCCCTGTTCCAGCGGTGCAACCCGCGTCGGCTTCCAAAGATGCGACTGCATTCGTCGTGCCCACCCGCTTGCGTCTTTTGGTAGTGGACGATGATCCGCTCTTGATTAAATCTCTGCGTGACGCATTGGAAACGGATGGACATCTCGTTGTCGCCGCCGGGGGCGGGCAGGACGGAGTAAAGGCTTTTCGCAATTCTGTGGAACAGAAGGAACCATTTGCCGCGGTAATTACGGACCTCGGAATGCCCTACATGGATGGCCGGCAGGTTGCGGCCGCCATAAAAGGCTTGTCGGCAGGTACCCCGATCATATTATTGACGGGCTGGGGACAGCGTCTGGTCGCGGAGGGAGATATACCTCCCCACGTTGACCATGTTTTGAATAAACCTCCTAAATTGAGGGAATTACGCGAAACATTGGCACGCTGTATGCAGCAAAACAAAGGGGGGTAGTAATTATGTCTGATCCATTATTAAAAAGGGTTCTCGTCGTGGATGATGACCCATTGATTACGAAATCCCTGAGCGGCGTTTTGGAAACGGACGGCTACGCTGTGACTATTGCCAGTGACGGCCGGACGGCGATTGATGCCTTTCAAAACGCATTGCGGGACGACGTGCCTTTCGCCGTGGTCATTACCGATTTGGGAATGCATGGAATCGACGGCCGGCAGGTTGTCAATGCGGTCAAAACCGCGTCTCCGGCCACGCCAGTCATTCTTCTAACCGGGTGGGGCCAATGGTTTGACGCCGGAACGGAAGTGCCGTTGCCGGTCAATTGTGTCCTGGCCAAACCGCCCAGTCTTGTCGAATTACGGAGGGCGCTGGCGCAATGCCTCGCCTGACCAAATGTCTATGGCCGAAATCCCGCCGGCGAAAATCCTGATCGTGGATGACGAAATAGCGCAAATGAAGGCGCTCTGCAATACGTTGCAGGATCATCATTTTGAAACCGTTGGATTTTCCTCCGCGAAGGCCGCGCTGGCCGAAGTGAAAAAAACGGAGTTCGATTTACTCTTAAGCGACCTGATGATGCCGGAAATGAACGGCATTGAGCTGCTCCAGTCCGCCCGAAAAATCAGCCCTGATTTGGTCAGCATTATCATGACGGGAGAGGGAACGATTACAACCGCTGTTGAGGCAATGAAATCAGGGGCCCTCGATTATATTCTCAAGCCGTTCAAATTGAGCGCCATCCTGCCGGTGCTCGAGCGTGCTTTAGCAGTCCGGAGGTTGAGGCTGGAGAACGCGGAACTGGCGCGCCGCATCGAGGAACGCACGGCCCAGCTGGAAACGGCCAACCAGGAATTGGAAGCGTTTTCCTATTCAGTTTCACACGATTTGCGCGCTCCCTTAAGGCATATTGGCGGTTATGCGAATCTGCTGACGCAATCCGGCATCGCCATTACTGACGACTCAAAACGTCATCTCGGGTTTATCACCGGCGCCGCCGAACAAATGAACAAGTTGATTGACGACTTGTTGGAGTTTTCCAGAAACAGCCGTCTTGAACTGCGGCAGACCAGAGTTGAGCCCGGCGAGCTGATCGAAAAAATCCTCCAGGATGTTCAACCCGACCTGGCTAACCGAAACATTGTCTGGAAAAAGGGTCCGCTTCCGGCGGTGAAAGGCGATTTGTCGCTGCTGCGACAGGTGTTTTCCAACCTGATTCTAAATGCGGTGAAATATACCCGTCTTCGAGACCAGGCGGAAATTGAAATTGGCTGCCTGGACCATAACGGAAGCGAAGTCGTCATTTTTGTTCGCGATAACGGAGCCGGCTTCGACATGAAATACGCGGATAAATTGTTTGGCGTTTTTCAGCGATTGCACCGGCAGGAAGAATTTGAAGGAACGGGCGTTGGACTGGCCAATGTCCGGCGCATCGTAACACGCCACGGAGGACGAGTGTGGGCTGAGGCAAAAGTAAACGAAGGCGCCGCTTTCTTTGTTGCTCTCAAGCCCGCCGCGCCGGAGGAAGGAGGCTGATTGGAACCGCCGCTCAAATGTTTGCTGGTCGAGGACTCTGAACCGGATGCGCTCCTGCTCGTCGAGGCCCTGCGGCGGCATGGGTATCGGCCGGAATTCGAACGTGTGCAAACTGAAGACGCCTTGCGGGCCGCTCTTGGCAAACAACGCTGGGACGTCGTTTTTTGCGATTATAACATGCCGCAATTCAACGCTACGGCTGCATTCAAGGTATTTCGCGAAAGTCGGAGTACGATGCCCTTTATCATTGTTTCGGGCTCTATCGGCGAAGACCGTGCCGTTGAAGCGCTGAAGTCTGGCATCGACGATTTCGTTCTGAAACGCAATCTGGACCAGGTTGTTCCCGCGTTGAAACGTTCTTTGAATGAAGCTGAGCACCGCCGCCTGCGTGATGCCGCGCGTCATATGAATGACCTGATCATGACCTATTCATTGGACATGATCTGCACCATTGACGAGCAATCTCGATTTGTCGAGGTCAGTGCCGCATCTACACGCATTCTGGGCTACGAACCTCAGGAACTGGAGGGGCGAAAGTTTTCCCAATTCTTGCACCCGGCGGATGTGAAGCGCACGCAGCAGGAAGCGGAAGGCGTGATGAAGGGCCAGATCGCGTTCAATTTCGAAAATCGTTACATCCGCAAGGACGGCCTGGCCGCTTATTTGTCGTGGTCGGCATCGTGGTCGCAGGCGGACAGACTGCTTTTCTGCGTTGCGCGCGATATTACCGATCAAAAAGTGGCCGAAGAAGCATTGCGCCAGAGTGAAGCCATGTTTCGGCTCGTGATTGAGCACGTGGTGGATTATGCGATTGTCATGCTGGCGCCCAATGGAAAAATCAAAACCTGGAATGCCGGCGCGGCGCGCACACAGGGTTACAAGGCCGGTGAAATTATCGGGCAATCATTTTCCCGATTTTTCACACCTGAAGACGTCTCAGCCGGCAAACCGGCGGAACTATTGAAACAAGCTGCGGACATGGGCCGGGTCGCGCAGGAAGGCTGGCACCTGCGGAAGAACGGTTCGAAATTTTGGGTTTCCATGGCGTTGACAGCGATCCGCGACGCCCGGGGCGAACTCTGCGGCTTCGCCCAGGTGACGCACGATCTTAGCGAGCGAAGAAAAGTGGAGGAAGATCGGCAACTGATGGAATTGCAGTTGCGCCAGGCGCAGAAGCTGGAAGCCGTCGGGCAGTTGGCGGCCGGAATCGCCCATGAAATCAATACGCCGGCCCAGTTTACCGAGCATAATCTGAAGTTTCTCAAGGATGCGTTTCCCCAGTTGTTGGAATTGACCCATTTTTGCGCGGCCCTGCCATCGTCTCTCACTGCGGGGGCTAATTTGCAACAGCAGGCGGAGCAGCTTCAAAGCATCGCCCAAAAAGCTGATTTCGATTTCCTGGAAAAGGAAATTCCCTCAGCCATCGATGAAGCCCTCCAGGGGACCGAGCGCATCAATAAAATCGTGCGCGCAATGAAGGAATTCTCGCATCCTGGCAATTTGGAAAACCGCAGGCCCGAGCCGGCCAACTTGAACCACGCCATTGAAACGACAATTACCGTCGCTCGTAACGAATGGAAAAACGTGGCAGAAATGGTCACGGAATTCGACTCATCGCTTCCGCCTGTCCCGGTCTTTGCCGGCGAGTTCAATCAGGTCGTCCTGAATCTGATCGTTAATGCGGCTCATGCCATCGGCCAGGCGATTAAAAACAATCCGGGTCATAAAGGCGCCATTACTGTGAGTACCCGATTGGATGGCGCCTGGGTGGAAGTGCGTGTGCGCGACAACGGAACCGGCATTCCGGAAAAAGACCGGCACCATATCTTTGAGCCATTTTTTACCACCAAAGAAATTGGCAAAGGCACCGGCCAGGGATTGACGCTGGCTCATTCCATTATCGTAAAGAAGCACGCGGGAGATCTCAGGTTTGAAACCGAAACAGGAAAAGGCACTTGCTTTATCATGCGGCTGCCGTTGGGCCAGCAGGCGGAACGCGCGCTTGAGGCGAATATAAATACAGGACTACCGGGATGAAAACACGCATCTTGTTTGTTGACGACGAAGAGCTCGCATTGCGCGGCTTGAACCGCCTCCTTTACCCGATGCGCGGTGAGTGGGAAATGGAATTTTTGGATGGCGGCGAAAAAGCTCTGAAGCGGATGGCCGTTGCTCCGTTCGATGTCATTATTTCCGATATGCGGATGCCGGGGATGAACGGCGCTGAACTGTTGAACGAAGTGATGAAGCGCTATCCCAAAACGGTGCGCCTGATACTTTCGGGATATGCCGACAGGGATCTCATCTTAAAATGCGTCGGCTCAACGCATCAGTACCTCGCCAAACCTTGTGACGCGGATTCGCTGAAAATGACCGTGCGGCGGGCGGCGGAATTGGAACGGACGATGAAGAGCGAAACGCTTCGCCAGTTGGTGACTCGATGCGTCATCCTGCCGAGCGTTCCAACGCTGTTTTCCGAAATGATCGAGGCGCTTCAAGACCCTGAAACGGACCTTGATACTATTGGAAAGATTCTGGTGAAAGACGGCGCCATGACGGCAAAGATCCTTAAGCTGGTGAATTCGGCCTTTTTTGGGCTGGGTCATGAAATTGCCAATCTCAGTGATGCGGTCGCCTATTTGGGGACCGATACGATCAAATCATTAGTCCTCTTTGCGAACTCTTTTTCCCAATACGAGACCATCAAACTCCGCGGGTTTTCAGTCGAGACGCTATGGGCGCATTCGTTGATCGCGGCCAACGCCGCCAAAATGGTCGCCCAATATGAGAGCGCCGGCCGCAAAGTCGCCGATGAAGCGTATGTGGCGGGGCTGTTGCATGACGTGGGTAAATTGGTTTTTGCCGCCAATCTCGGCGAGCAATATCAACAGGTCCTCGACATCGCGCTGGAAAAAAAGATTCCCCTGGCTGTCGCCGAACGGGAAGTGTTGGGAGCCGATCATGCCGACGTTGGCGGATATCTACTTGGGCTCTGGGGGTTGCCGGTTCCTGTGGTTGAGGCCATTGCGCTCCATCATCGGCCGCATCAGGCGGTGCAAAAGGCGTTTTCCCCATTAACTGCATTGCACGCCGGCAACGCGCTGGCTTCCGCGCAAAAACCGGCGGTCGCGAACGTGCCCTCAGGCGGACTGGACATGGAATATCTGACCGATTTGAAATTAGAAAAGCGCCGGGAAGAATGGCAAAAGGAGTGGGAAAGCCAATATACGCAGGTCAATGAGCCTGAAAACAAGCCAGTTGCGAAATGATATTCACCCATTTAGCGAGGTAGCTTGGAGGCGTTTCATCAATGGGACAAATAAGCGTATCATCGGAATACCGATTAGAGCATTTCTTCATTTTTGATTTTGGCCTGTTTGGGCAGCCTCCCGTTTCAACGAAGCCTACCATACTTCCACCGGCCCTTGTGGAACGGGAATATGCTCTCGCCTGGTCACGGCGGGCTCGTCGCGCATAAATGAGGCGACCATCGGCGGCGGCTGAAAACGAGGCAGGAGATCGCCGCGATCATCCAAAAATTGGCCGCGCCAGCGAATGTAATTGTCCAAAACTTCCTGAAATTCCGCTCGCGAAGAGATTTTGACGACGCGTTTGTTGAATTCGTGGCACGGACCGAATCGTTTGGAATACCAGGGCGCCACCTTGCGGAACATGCGGCAACCGAGTTCTTCCCCAAAAATCTCGATCATCAGGTCCAAATGACGGCACAGCACGCGCACCCGCTCGGCGAATGGCGGTTCGGGTGGGAGCGATTCGCTCTCGCCGGGCCGGGCCGGGGTTTCAAGATATTGGCGGGTCCGGCGGAAGATCCAGGGATCGTAAAACGCTCCGCGTCCGATGCTGACGCCGGCGCACCCGGTATCTTCGAGCATTTTTTTCGCCGCCAGCGGGGTCGTAATATCGCCGTTGCCGATGACCGGGATGGTTTTGACCGATTCCACGACCTTTCGGATGCCGGCCAGGTTGATCGTCCCGCCAAATCCCTGCTCACGGGTACGGCCATGGATAAAGACGGCGGCTACCCCGGCATCTTCAAGTGCGCGGGCCAGGTCGGGTGCGGTCAGGTTTTGGTCGTCCCAGCCCAAGCGCATTTTCGCCGTAACCGGTATTTTGACGGCATTGACCATGCCGCGAACCAGGGCGGCCGTTTTGTCCATTTCCATCATCATGGCCGAGCCGCCGCCGACTTTGCAGACCTTTCGAACGGGGCAACCCATATTGATGTCTATGGAATGAATGCCCAATGATTCGAGGGTTTGCGCGGCATCGCGCATTTCACCAGGCACGCTGCCGAACAGCTGAACGGCCAGCGGCGAATCCGCCGGTCGCGTCTCAATCAATTTGAGAGCTTTTGGGTTTTTCTCAAGGAGCGAGCGGGCGTTAACCAGGTCGGTGGTACACAGGCCAACCCCGCCGATTTCCCTGACAACGAGGCGAAAAGGCAGGTTGGTATATCCAGCCAGGGGCGACAAAAATAAATTCGAATCGAGTTTGAGCAAACCTGCTCGCATGGTGTAAATTATACTGGAAAACGCAGAGTTGCGAAAGCAGCAACCGCGTGTTAGGTTGCGGCCCCAAATAGGCGCAATTACGATAAAATGTTTGACGAAGACGACAATAATAAACGAGACGATCGCAACCAGAAAAAGCCGGGCGGCGGGTTTAGCATGCCTCCGTTTACCTGGGTCGCGTGGATCGTGATCCTTGGCGCGTTGGTGGCCCTGATGCTCATGAAGGGGCACATTACCGGCCCGAGCGGAGGCACCCAGCTGACAGAAGCGCAGTTTCTCCAAAAGTTCGGTACCAACCAGATTGACCACGCCACAATCACGTATCCCACGGTGTCTGGCGGAGCGGCGACCATTAGCGGGAAATTTTTTGTGACGGATGCGGACGGAAAAATCAAAACTGACAGCACCGGTAAGCCGGTTTCCGAACAGTTCGTGGCGCCTACCGTTGTGCTCACGCCCGCCATGGAGGATAAACTCCTGCCCTCCGACAAAATTGATATCAATATTCCCAATCCGATGCTGTCGGACATCGGTTACCAGCTTTTGTTCTTTGTGGGCATTGGCGTCTTATTTTGGTTTTTCTTTATTCGACAGATCAAAATTGCCGGGAAAGGCGCATTGAGCTTTGGCCGCAGCAAGGCGCGTTTACTTGCCAAAGACCGTAATAAGACGACCTTCAAAAATGTGGCGGGCATCGACGAGGCCATCGAGGAAGTTTCCGAGTTGGTCGAGTTTTTGAAAGACCCGAAAAAATTCCAGAAGCTTGGTGGACGCATCCCCAAGGGCGTTTTGATGGTCGGCCCGCCTGGTACGGGCAAAACCCTGCTGGCCAAGGCCATCGCGGGTGAGGCGGATGCGAGCTTTTTCAGCATCAGCGGCTCGGATTTCGTGGAAATGTTTGTCGGTGTAGGCGCCAGCCGCGTGCGGGACATGTTTGAGCAGGCGCGCCGCAACACGCCGTGCCTGATTTTTATCGATGAAATTGACGCTGTGGGCCGCTCACGCGGACACGGATTGGGCGGCGGTAACGATGAGCGCGAACAGACGTTGAATGCCCTGCTCGTCGAGATGGACGGCTTTGACACACAGGAAGGCATCATCATCATCGCGGCGACGAACCGGCCGGACGTTTTGGATCCTGCCTTGCTCCGTCCCGGACGTTTCGACCGCCAAGTGGTTGTCAACCTGCCCGACGTGCGCGGACGCGAGGCGATCTTGAAGGTTCACGCCAAAAACGTAAAACTCGACCCTACGGCCGATCTTTCCATTATTGCCCGCGGCACGCCCGGATATTCCGGCGCCGAACTGGCCAACCTGCTCAATGAAGCGGCGCTGCTGGCCGCCCGGTTGAACAAGAAAGCCGTCGGCATGAGCGAGTTGGAGGAAGCCCGTGATAAGGTGCGCTGGGGTCGCGAACGGCGCAGCCTGGCGATGACGGACGAAGAAAAGAAATCTACGGCGTGGCACGAGGCCGGACATGCACTCGTGAATGTCTTGCTGGAACACACGCATCCGTTGCACAAAGTGACGATCATCCCGCGCGGCCAATCGCTCGGATCCACGATGCAACTGCCTGAGAAGGACATTCTGAGCCGACGCAAAAAAGAGATGCTGGATGACATTGCTGTGACGATGGCCGGACGTATCGCTGAAGAGATTGTCACCGGAGACATATCGACGGGTGCCGCGATGGACATTCAAATGGCCACGAACATGGCGCGAGCGATGGTTTGCCAATACGGGATGAGTGACAAGCTGGGCATGGTGCAATACGGCAGCGACGACGAATATGTCTTCCTGGGCCGCGAAATGGCCCGCACAAAAGTTTATAGTGAAAGCACGGCGCGAGAAATTGACGAGGAAATTAAGGGCATCATTGACGTGGGTTACAAAACCGCGCACAGCCTGATCTACGACAACCGGCAGAAGCTGGAGATCATCGCCAAAGGCTTGCTGGAATATGAAACACTCGACCGGTCGCAGGTCGAGGAAATCATCGATACCGGCAACTTTACTCCGCCTCCCCCGAAGCCTCAAGGCGGGACGATTTTAGGTGCGCCGGCGGGAACGCCGTTGCCGGAGAATCCGCCCAAGCCCGCGCCGCCCAAGCTGCCGGGATTGGGAGCACCGACCCCGGCGCCGGCCTGACCGGGTCATCGCTGCTTTCGTCGGGTGCTTAAAGGAAAAGCGTTTGCACCAATTATTTGCCGATACAAAACTGCCCGAAGATCGTGTCGAGCAAATCTTCGGTAGTAGTTTTTCCCACAATCTCGCCCACGGCAGCTACGGCGATACGCAAATCCAGCGCGACCAGTTCCAGAGTGGCATTGTTCCGCAATGTTTCCACTGTCCGCAAAGCCGCGGCACGCGTGCGGTTTAGTGCGTCCTGATGCCGCGAGTTAATCATCACTTGCAGCATTTCGGCGTTGATTTCACCGGACCAGACCATGGTCTTGATGGAATCTTTGAGCAATTCGACTCCTTGGCCGTTCACGCAACTGATATCCACGACCTGGGCCAGCCCGGATGGCAATTCGCAACGTGTTGGGAGGTCAATTTTGTTCCGCACGAAGAGTCGTTTCTTTCCCGCGAACTCTGTGAAATAACTCTCGTCTTCGGGCGTGAGCGGCTGGTTCGCATCAAGAACGTGCAGGATGAGCTCGGCCTGGGCCAGGGACTGGCGGCTGCGGCGGATGCCTTCGATTTCAATTTCGTCCCGCGCCTCCCGCAGTCCGGCCGTATCAATGAAAACCACCGGCAGGCCCCGGACATTTGCGGTTTCTTCGATGGTGTCCCGCGTGGTGCCTGGAATGGGCGAGACAATCGCCCGGTCGCGTCCAAGCAACTGATTCAGGAGGCTGGATTTTCCGCTATTGGGGCGGCCAACAATAGCTGCGCGGATGCCGCGGCGCAGGATTTGTCCTTCATTGGCGGTTTGCAACAACTGCCCGATGAATGCCAGGCCCTCGTCGAGCCGCTTGAGCAGTTGATCCCGGGTGTCCGGCGCGATGTCTTCATCCGGAAAGTCAATATGCGCTTCAACATGGGCGAGGATGTTGATCAAATCGTCGCGAAGGCGGTTGATGCGCCGGGACAATTGGCCGGCTAGTTGTTCATTTGCGGCTGCGAGGGCCAGTTCGGTGCGGGAGTGGATCAGGTCAGCCACCGCTTCGGCCTGGGCAAGGTCAATGCGCCCGTTGAGAAAGGCGCGCCGGGTAAACTCACCCGGTTCGGCCAGCCGCGCACCGCTTTCCAGGATGACATCGAGAACCAGCTTGGCGGGCAGAATACCGCCATGACAGGAGATCTCCACGGTATCCTCGCGCGTAAAGGTTCGGGGAGCGCGCAACACGGCCAGAAGGACTTCATCAATCGTGCGTCCGTCACGCACAATTTTGCCAAAATGAATGGTATGAGAGGGTACGGCCGAAGCCTTTTCTTTTCCGGCGAATACTTTATCGGTGATAGCCGGCGCCTTTGGGCCGGAAATGCGGACCACAGCCAATCCTCCTTCGCCCAAGGGCGTGGCAATAGCGGCAATAGTGTCGTCGAAGCTCACTTCTTAATTATAGGGGCTCCATCCGGGAAGCTTCAACGACTCTCGCAAAAAAAGAAGGAATATGCCAGCTCCGCCCTTAATTCCCCGTTGCGCCCAATCCCATCGGAGCTGGCATAGAATCCCACCGCCATGGCTTCCGCAACGCGCATTTCGCTCGTTGCGCTTGCTTCCGGGCGACTATATGAGTCGCCCATAAGAATAGATACGTAGCTCAACGGAAAATCTTTCAAAATATTTTCATTTATTTTTGCCTGCAGGTGGGTGGGATGGCCTGGTGGGGCGAAAACCGGCGGAATTGGCCTTAAAGGTCCTTTTTTAGCCGTTCGATCTCTTCTTTGATCAATTCCGTGACGCGGTGTTTGGCCACATAGACCTGGCTTATGGGGATTCCAAACATCTCGGCGACCTTTTGCGCCGGCAGCTCTTTATTCACCAAAAGATCAAAAATCTGGTATTTTTCGGGATCCAACTGGCGTTTCACCTTCCCCACGGCCGTGTCGAGCAGGTTTTTTTCCCATTCAGCCTCCCACAATGCGTCCAGGTCCACGCTTGCGGGGTCTGGAACCTTGTTGACCCGTCCGGTTTGGGTTTCCGTGGCGTTGTCTTCATCGGGTACGGCAATGATGTTTTTGCGCTTTCGGACCTGGTCGCCGATGCGCCAGCGGGTCATGTTCAGGAGCCAATGCTTGAAGGAGCCGATGGTCCGGTCGTATTTGAAATTTGGGATATTTTTTGCGACGGAAAGCATCGTGTCCTGGACGACATCCTGCGCTTCGGACTGATTGAGGCCGCTGCGGATGGCAAAGCCGTAAATCAGCTTCCAGTAGGTATCGAAAAACTCCTGCCAACTCGGATTATCCCGCCAGTCTTTGAGCCGCTCCAGCAGTGTCGTCCGGGTTGGGATGGAATCATCCGACATGGAACTAATGTCGTTATATCCAATCGTTTGTAAATAAAATAATTGTCGAATTGGATTGAATTACTTGAGATTTATGACTATAACGCCGTATATAAATTCAAGGAAATGTCAGGCCCATTTCCTCAATTAATTCGGAAGGTTTTTGGCGTCGTGCTGTCAGGATGGCTCACGATTGTTGCAGGCCATGCCGTGTTTGCGCAGGGAGTAAATGACGGCGGAGCAAACGAAATCAAGATCAAAGAACTTCAAGGGGTGGTTGAAATCCTTTATGCGGGAACCACCCAATGGTTCCCCGCCCGGGCCGGGCAGGTTCTGCATCCAACCGATCAACTTCGCACTGGCGCGGACAGTCGTGCCGCCCTCCTTTGGTCTGACCAAAGCGTGGTGCCCGTTGGCGCTTCGACGGAGATCGAAATTCTTTCTCCACAATCGAAACAGCAACAGTCCGGGCTGCATCTTATCCGCGGCGTCATTTCGTTCTTCCACCGCGATAAGCCCGGGCAGATCCAGGTGATCACCCGCGGCGCCATGGCAGGCGTGGAGGGAACGGAGTTCGTCCTTGCAGTCAATGAAGCAGACAGAACGACGCTGGCAGTGATCGACGGCAAAGTCAGCTTTGCGAATTCGAACGGTTCGCTACTTTTGACAAACGGACAACAGGCGGTTGTGGACCCGGGACAAGCGCCGGTTCGCGCGGCCGGATTCATCGCCAATAACCTGCTGCAATGGTGTTTTTATTATCCCGCTGTTCTCGACCTCAAAGACCTGCCGCTGACGACGCAGGAAGCGCAGTTGCTCGGTCCGTCGCTGGCGGCTTACCGCAACGGCGATTTGCCGGCTGCCTTGGCGCAATTTCCCGGCGCTACGGCGGCAGGTTCAGACGCGGAGCGGATTTACCACGCGGCGTTGTTGCTATCAGTGGGAAATGTTGAGCCGGCGCAGCAGGACCTGGCCTCGTTGAACGGCAGTGATGAGCACATTCAACGTCTCGCCGCCGCTTTGCATGAGCTGATTGGGGCCGTGAAACATGAGCCGTCGCCGAGCCGGTTTACAGCTCGAACGGCGACGGAATATCTCGCGCAATCGTATTACTACCAGTCTCAGGCAAGCCCGGGCTTTTCTTTGGACATAGCGTTGGCATCGGCAAAAAAGGCCACGGAATCAGATCCGCAATTCGGCTTCGCCTGGGAGCGGGTGGCCGAGCTGGAGTTTAGCTTTGGGCGCACCGACCGGGCTTTTCAAGCGCTGGACACCAGCCTGTCGCTGGCGCCGCGAAACGCCGAAGCGCTGGCATTGAAAGGATTTTTGCTCGTGGCGCAAAATCGGGCGGCGGCAGCGGTTGTTTGGTTTGACCAGGCGCTGGCGGTGGATTCATCCCTCGGCAACGCGTGGCTGGGCCGGGGCCTGTGCCGGATTCGCATCCGGGATTTTGCCGGTGGAAGGGAAGACCTGCTGGTTGCGGCGGCCATCGAACCGCAACGCGCAGTCCTTCGGAGTTATTTGGGCAAAGCTTATGCAGACGACTGGGAGTTCCACCGTGCCGCAGCGGAATTTCAGCGGGCGAAGCAATTAGACCCTAATGATCCAACCGCCTGGCTCTATTCCGCTTTGATGAACCAGGAGCGAAATCGAATCAACGACGCCATTCGCGACCTGGAAAAATCGGAAGAGTTGAATGACAACCGCAGCGTTTATCGCTCGCAACTATTATTGGACCAGGACCAGGCCGTTCGCAGCGCAAGTCTGGCAACGATGTATCAAGACGCGGGGATGTTTGACGTGAGTGTTAATGAGGCGTCGCGGGCCGTGAATTACGATTACGCGAATTATTCCGGCCATCTGTTTCTCGCCGACAGCTACCAGCAATTGAGCGATCCAAACGAAATTAACCTGCGCTACGAAACGCCGGCGGAGAGTGAATATCTGGTCGCCAACCTGCTCGCTCCGGTGGGCGCCGGAACGCTTTCGCCCACCATATCGCAGGGGGAATACTCGAGATTGTTCCAACAGGACGGCCCGGGTGTGGTATCGGACACGGAATACCTAAGCCGTGGCGCATGGACTGAATCGGGCGCGCAATTCGGGACGTACGGGGACTTCAGCTACGATTTTGAGGCGTTCTACCATTCCGATCCCGGCCAATGGATCAATAACGACGTAGAACAACGGCAACTTTCACTGACTCTCAAACAGCAGATCACGCCCAATGACCTGGTTTATTTCAACATCAACCAACTGCAATCAGATTACGGCGATTTGCTGCAATATTATAATCC
>DASXFM010000547.1:0-4055 GCA_036489615.1 Verrucomicrobiia bacterium
TTTGCTACGACCGTGAAGCGCTGGATTCCCGCAAAGAGTTTAAGCCGAAAAATTCCGCCATGGACCTGGCTACCGCCATGGGCATTGAGCTTTTGACGGAAGAACAATATGGCGACCTGCAGAAACTCGGCGAGTTCGACACGAAGTCGTCGAGTTGGTTGAAAACTCCGGACAATGTCCGGAAACCTGGTGGCGCAATTTTTGGCGACCGCCGTTTTGGACGCGTCTTCATTTATCACAACGGCGCGGAGTCTTACTATAGTGGCAGGGGATTCCGCGGTTGGTTAAAGGTCTGACTGAAAATGAGGAAAGCAGGACGGGTTGAAGGGGAAAAGTTTGGGCGGCGGTGGGAGCCCCACTGGCAAGCAGCGCCGCCTACCATAATTTGATTAGGTAGGGCAATTATTGAAAACATCGAACATCGAACGCTCAACCCTCCTACGCTCGGAAGCTACCAAGGAACCCCCGACCCTGTTTGAAACGACGGGCCCCTTCAGTGCCATTGGTCGTCCTTCCCGCTCCCTCACCCCCCTTCGCCAAGGCTACGGCGGGCAGGCGGTCGCGGCTCTGTTCCTTGGCGCAATGAACCTTCAAAAAGGTTGGAGTCTACGGAGGGCGGGCAGCCGAACATCGAAAGCCGTTCTGAGTTCCCCATCGTTACCGGAGACGACTCGAACTGCTTGTCTCGAGCAACAGCACCCAATCCGGGTCAGCTGCCGAATTGTTGCCCGGCGTGGCCAGATTTTTCGCCACGTTGGTGTTGGCAAATGGCTGGCCGGCAACCGGGGTGTAGGTGCCGGAAGTTGGGTCGAACCATTTGGCCGTGACGGGACCGGCGAAATTCGTGAGGCAGAGCGTCAGCGTGGCTTTTTTCGGGCAGTACACTACGCCGAGGGTTCCGTCCGGACTCTGCGCGGCGGTCACGTAATCGTTGGCTGTCAGCACAAAGTCGGTGTTCGTATTGAACGTGCCGTAGCCTGAGGTAACGAGCCGGTGCGATTGGTCCGGCACCAGATCAAACCAGCGTACGTTTGTGAAGAAATTCTTAAAGTATCTCAGTTGCGCCGCGCCAGGCGTGTCGAGGTGAGATTTCCAATCGCTGGTGATGACCCAGGTATAATGATTGCCGTACATGTGGCCGGCGAGGCAGCCGGACAGAAGGGACCAATATTCCTGAAGGCGGAGCACCAGCGGACCGGGCGGCTGCACACGATTGTTGTTTTCGAATTCGTAATTGCCTTCCAAAAACAGGCAAGGCCCATGGTTCGGGCGGTTATAGCCGAGCAAACTTTCCGTATACGGCATGTAATATGTGTATATCCCGTTGACCGACACTTCGCGCGCCCAATTTGGATCCGCCAGGGAATCACTCACCATATAGTCCAACTCAATTGTCATTGGGTGATGGGCGTCCACACTCTTGATGCCGTCGGCTATCGCCAGGATCACCGCATCGTTTGTGGCCGTTGACCAATTCTGAAAATCGTTCCCCATGTTCCAAAAAATATTGGAATAATCCTTGTAGCGATCGCCCAGAAACCGGCCGTATTGGCGGCACCCGTCGGTTCCGTTTGCCAGGGCGGTTTTCATCCAGCCGCCCTGGTCCAGCGGCGTGAAGACGCATTGCAAACCATTCGTCGCCGCCGTGCGGGCCAGCCAGTCCACATGCGACCAATAAACTTGGTTCGGCGTGGTCAGGTCGTAATACCTGCCGTCCAGCGTCCTGGTGAATGGATTGTTGCCGTTGGTATCATGCCCGTAGTTTGCCTGCCCCACGCTCGTATTCTTCAACCAGGCCCGTAACCTCTCCCGCAAACCCGGCGGCGCCTCGGTTCCTTGCCCTCCGGTATATGAGTCACAGAGAAGCTCGATCCACAGCGAATTGAAACCGTGGTTCGCGCGATTCGTCAGGTAGGCGGCTTCGTCGGCCGTATCCAGGCTTACGATCAGCGAATGCGGGGAATCTCCAATCATCAGAAACGGGGCGCCGTTGCGGTCCTGCAGGTATCGTCCATTTGCGGCAGTGTGCAGAGGAAAAACCGAATCGGCTCCCGCTTCCAGGGCCGTCACGGCAAGCATTAGCAAAAGGAAAACCGACGCCACAAGGCGTGGCGTCATCCGGAATGTCCCGTTTGATCTGTCAGTCATGTCGCGAATGAACTGTTATTGTCGGCAGGTCATTTTCAGGTCATCGCGCGGCCAATCAAGTTTTTTGTGAGGGCTGCGATTTATCTAGACAAACATTCATTGGTTTGATATATGTGCGGTCGTGCAACTTCAGAGTGTGACCATGAAAAAAATACGAATTGGCGCGGGTCGTTTAACCCTTGCAATGCTTTGCGCGGCAGCGGCTTTGATGTTCGCCGATGGCGCGCGGGCGCAAAATGTGTTTGTATCGCAGGCGAACGGAAACATTGAGGAGATCAGTCCCGGCGGCAACGCAAGCACCTATGCCTCGGGTTTTACCACCCTGTTTGGGATGACGTTTGACGGTTCGGGTGATTTGTTTGTGGCCGGGGATACCGGCACAGTCGGCGGTATTTTCGAATTTTCCGTCAATGGAACGGAAAGTACTTTTGCCAGCGGCCTGGGCCCGTTTGGCCTGGCATTTGACAGCGCCGGCGATCTGTTTGAGGCTGATGCCACCGGCAATATCAATGAATACGTAAACAACCACGGAACATTAAACGCCAACCCCACGGTTTTTGCGTCCGGGATAAGTCAGCCTTATTGCCTGGCCTTCAACAGCGCGGGCGATTTGTTAGTGGGCAATATTAACCACAGCATGACCACCGGCAGCATTCTTGAAATCACACCGCAAGGAGTGCAAACCACGTTTGCTTCCGGATTGGGAGAGCCGGTGTCGCTGGCTTTCAACAGTGCCGGTGATCTGTTTGAGTCGGACCTGGCCTCGGACCACATTTACGAGTTCACGCCGAATGGAACCAGGAGCACGTTCGCGTCGGGCCTGGCTTATCCGTATGGATTGGCCTTCAATAATGGCGGCAATCTCGTCGAGTCGGATCTAGCCAGTGGCAAGATATATCAATTTATTCCTGGTGGGTCGAGAAGCACGCTGGCTTTACTGACGCCGTCACAGCCGCTTTATGTGGCAATCCAGGGCGTAGTGCTTCCGGTGCCTGAACCGCCGGTTTCGGCATTGCTGGTGGTCGGGACTGCGGCGAGCCTAATTTGCTTCGGCCGAAGGAGGCAAAATGGCAGTGCCAAGAGTGGCACAGTCTAAATCCGCGTTTGCAAAAACTGAGATCAGCCCGTTCACCTGCCGCTGAAGAATTTTGTCTGGACAATCCGCATGGATGGCGGCAGGCTCGTCTCACGTCTTAATTGGAAATCAGCCACAAAATTTTACGCCTTATTAGGCCGGGCGACATTCCTGAACACAATTAAATGAGTGACGATTATTATAGCACACTGGGCATTCCTTCATCTGCTTCAGCGGACGAAATCAAGGCACGGTTCCGCGTTCTCAGCCATGCTTACCACCCCGATAAGTTCAGCACAGAGAAGCATAAGAAAGACGCGGAAGAGGAGTTCAAGCGTATTAATTCGGCATATCAAATTCTTTCCGACCCAACGGAGCGCGCCCGGTACGATGCTTTGCGCTCTCAGCCCTCCGAACGCCCCGGGAATTCTCAGTCGTCGTCACGCCGGCCCGAGAATGAGCGCCGCTATTCCAAACCAGAGCCATCTTCAAGACCCAAGGGCAACAATGAGCCGGCGGGTGAGCCGCATCTTGATATTTGGGCCGGCATCGGCGGTCTCATCGGACTCGTCATTGTGTACGTGTTCATGTATTTTCTCGGCACGTTATCAAAATAATAGCAGGAGGCAGCAAGGCCGTCAGATAAGATGTGCGAGGTTGTCAGGCCGCCAGGTGAAAATGGGTGGGGACAAAGATATCGTCAAATTTTTCAAGCGCATCGGACGGCAATTCATTGGCCTCGATCAAACGAATAACGGTTTGCCGGTAGAATTCCCAGTTCTCCAATAGAAACGGCCCGGTCCAATACATTGAGCTGCCAAACTTTGCAATG
>DASXFM010000007.1:0-6656 GCA_036489615.1 Verrucomicrobiia bacterium
AGTTGTCCCTGTCGCTGTCGCCTCGACCAATGAGACTTCCACCGTTGCTGAAGCCGACACGAATACAACTTCTGCCGCCGCCACGGAAGCTGCCTCTACAAATGTAGCCCCGGCAGTTGTTGCCGTCGCTGCGACGAATGAAATTCCGGCTACTGAAATTTCGACCAACGAGGCGGTCATGGCCATGGCAGCCACCAACGGAGCCCCTATCACCCCTGTCGCCGTCCCGGCTGTCGCGGAAACCGAAACTCCCACGAACGAAGCCCCATCAGTTGCCACGGCTTCGACGAACGAAATTCCAGCCACTGAGATTTCGACCAACGAGGCGATCATGGCTATGGCTTCCAGCAACGGAGCCGTCGCCGCGCCAGTTATGGCGGACAAGCCGGCTGTTGCTGAAATCGACACGAATACAGCCCCTGCCGCGCCCGTGGTCGAAGCCGCCACCAACGCCACCACGACTGTTGCCCCTGTGGTCGCCGAAGCTCCCGCGAGCGAAACGCCCATTGTTGCCGTCGCGGCGACTAACGAGGCCACAACTGCTGTTGCTTCTACAAGTGACGTTTCGGCCACCCCCGTTTTAATCGCCTCCAGGAGCGAGCCTTTAACACCTATCTCTGCTCCCAGCGAAGCTCCGGTCGCCCCTGCTGCCGAACCTGCTCCGAGCGTTTCGGATGTGATGGCTAAAGAAGCGGCCATCGTTGCTTCCGCAAATAAAGCGCCTGCTGCTCCTGTCGCTGTCGCTTCCACGAGCGAAGTTGCAGCCACTACGACTTCCCCCGCCGCCAGTCCGGCGCCCAGCGCCCAACCGGTTGCAGCGCCAGCCAAAGCCAAACCAGCCGTGGCGCCGGCAAAACGAAAAGCAGCTCCCGCGCGTGTTGCGGTAATCTCACCAAGCCGGCCGGCGGCGAAGCCGAAACCGAGCAATCAAATCGTAACCACCACCGGAACCGTCTACAACAATGTGTTCGTCGAACAAGTGGTTTCAGACGGAATTGTGATCAGCTACACTCTCGACCGTGGAGGCCTGGGCATGACCAAGATTTATACCACGGATCTGTCCGCCAAAATGCAGCAGAAATACGGGCTCAATCCACCCGCTCCGCAGAACCAGTAAGAGAAGAGGCGGTAGGGCGAACCTGCCGGTTCGCCAGGCACGCGCCTCTGGCGCGCGCCATTCAAATCTCGGTGTTCGATGTTCGACGTTCGATGTTTTAATTGGATTGGATTCGTTTCCAGTCCGCACGGTCAAATTCGCTGAATCCCCAATAAAAACGCAGTTTTCGCCTCTAATTTTCCGGCCGTTTCCAGTTTCCCTGCCTATACTCTTAAAATGTGCAGCACGCCTATTTCCCGCACGCCGACAGGGGCAGGGGCGGCTCGGCCCCGGTGAAGTTAAGCCAGAAACGAACGTGACGACGAAGCCGTCGCCGCCCCTTCGGAACTTAATCCGCGTCGTTTGCAAAACATCGAACATCGAACACCGATCGGTAGGGCGAACCTGCCGGTTCGTCAGGCCCGCGCCATCGGCGCGCACCATTCGAATTTCGGCGTTGGAAATTCAGCATTCGATGTTTCCTCACCCACTGATCCATCTATCCAAAAATCGAACCATCCAAAATCTGGTCAGCGCGGCGCAGCCAGCAACGCTTCCGCGTGCTTGCGCGCGGCGTCGGATTGGCCGCCGAGCATGCGAGCGAGTTCGGTGACGCGTTCTTTTTTGCCCAGTAATTGGATTTCGGAAATCGTCCGGCCATTTTTGATTTGCTTGGTCACAACGTAATGGGCGGAGGCCGGCGCGGCCACTTGCGGCAGATGTGTGATGCACAGGACCTGTCGCCGGGCCGCAATCTGCTTCATTTTTTCGCCGACAGCGTGGGCCGTTTCGCCGCCGACATTGGCGTCTACTTCATCGAAAACCAGGACGGGGATTTCGTCTTCGGCGGCCAGGACGGTTTTGAGCGCCAACATGACGCGGGCCATCTCGCCGGAGGAGGCGATGGCGCGCAATGGTTTGGCGGGCTCGCCGGGGTTTGGAGCGAATTGAAATTCGATATCGTCAAGGCCCGCAGTCTGCACCGCGGCCAATGTAGATTCCCCGTTGCTCGATATCGCGACATCAAATTTCCCTTGTTTGAAGCCCAAATCGTCTAATTGTTTGCTGACGGCTTTGGCGAGTTGGGGAATCACCTTTTTGCGCTTCGTGGTCAGGGCCTGGCCGCTCTTCAGGATTTCGGCGTCCAGTTTTTTTAGTTCGGAATTGATTCGGGCCAGTTCGGCGTCACGGCTTTCGAGCGATTGCAATTTCTTTTGCGCTTCGTCGCCGAAGGCATTGATTTCTTCTATGCTCGCGCCGTATTTGCGCTTAAGAGAATGAATCAAATCCAGCCGTTCTTCGAGTTCGGCGAGGCGGGCGGGGTCCACAGAAATTCTTTCGGCGTAGCGCGATAATTCGGTTTGCAGGTCGTTCATCGTGGCGACGGCCTGGGAGTGCAATTCCACGAGATTTGCCGCACCGGCGTCCACACGCTGCAACTCCAGCAAAGAGCGGCCAATCGCACCGGCTTGTGTCAGTAGTGAATTTTCGCTTTCGCTCAAGGCGTCCAACGCGGCGTGGCTGAGTTGCAACAGTTTGGCCCCGTTGCTCGCGCGATGGAATTCTTCTTCCACAGTGGTCTCTTCGCCGGGTTGAAGGCGCGCACCGGAAATCTCCCGCACCTGAAAGCGCAGCAAGTCCAACTGTTGGGCATAGGTCTTTTCATCCACAACCAGCGCGGATTTTTCGCGCTCCAGCGCGGCGCGGCGGCGGACGAGTTCGCCGAAGGCTTCGCGCTCGCGTTCCAGGCGGCCAAAAGCGTCGAGGATCAACAATTGTTTTGTGGGGTTCAAAAGCGATTGATGATCGTGCGGGCCGTGCATGTCGACGAGCCATTCGCCAATCGTAGCCAGGACGTTCAAGGCGGTGGGCGAACCATTGATGAACTGGCGGTTCGAGCCCGCGCCGGTAAAGGTGCGTTTGAGGACGAGTTGATTGTCTTCACAAGGTTCCAGGCCATTCTCATCGAGAAACGATTTCAATGGGACACGGAGAGATGCGACATCAAAAACGGCTTCGACGGAGCAGCTATCCTCGCCGCTGCGGATGAGGCCGCGGTCAGCGCGTTCGCCCAGGACGAGGTTGAGAGCGCCGATGATAATGGATTTGCCGGCGCCGGTTTCGCCGGTAATGACGTTGCAACCCCGCTGAAGTTCCAGCGTGAGGTCAGTCACGAGGGCAAGGTTTTTAATGCGGAGCGTGGTTAACATGGGTGCGCGAACGCAAAAGAATTGTGTGCGTTTTATCGAGCGTCAAGCGCAATGCAAGAGAACGTGGTGCGTGGTGTGTATTGCGTCAAGTACGGGGCGGCCGAGGTTGTGAGTTGGGACGGCGTTTTGTGGGATAATGGGGCAGAATGGGAGCTCTGCCCTGCCATGATTTGGTTAGGATTTGATTGCGTCAATTTCGAGGCGAACCATTTTGACGTGGACGTTGTTTTCGGCATCCGGGGGGTGTTTGGCGACGTAGCGGCGGGTGATGGCGGTGATGAATTCTTCGCGAACATTTTCCGGAACCCGCTGGACGTAGGGCATCCAAGTGGTCCGCAACCAGACGGCGAAGCCGTCTATGCCGGGATACGTTGCGTCTTTTGGGGCCAGGCGGAGGACACGCGTTTTAAAACCGGCTTTTTCGAGCCATTTCTTATATTCATCCGGGGCGTAGAAAAAATAGGGTTCAGGTATTTGGCGGAAAAATTCGCGCCACGGTTTGGCGCGCAATTCGGGCCGCAGGGCGACGAAGACGTCCTGGGCGTTACCCTTGCCACCGCAGGAAACCACAAGGCGTCCGCCCGGTTTCAAAACCGCAGCCGCTCCCGCCAGGAATTTTTGATGGTCATCCACCCAGTGCAGGGCGGCGTTCGAGAATACAAGGTCGAAGGTCCGCGTGAACTCTATTTCCCGCGCATCCATCACGTGAAATTCGAGGTTGGGAACCCGGCTTTTCGGGAATGCTTTTTCGGCGAATGAAATCATATCCGCCGACGCGTCAATACCTGTGACCAAGCCATTGGGAACAGACCGGGTGATTTCCGCGGTGATTTTACCGTCACCGCAGCCGACGTCCAGGATGTGTTCATTACCGCGCAGGCCGAGTTTTGAAATCAGTTCGCGGGCCCAGGTTTGTTGCACGACTGAATTGGCCGCGTATTCGGCGGCATTCCATTTTGCGGTTCCGGCGTTTTTTGCTTTTGATGGCGGCGGTGGTTTCATTTGACCAAAAAATATTTTGCCATACTGAAATAGAAGAGCAGCGTGAAGATATCGGCCAGCGCGAGGGTAATCGGGCCGGCGGCAATTTTGGGGTCGAGCTTCAGGGCGTGCAAAAGCGCCGGGACACTCAGCCCGGTCACGCAGGCGGCGCACAGGCAAAAGCCGACGCTGACACCGATGACGAACGCTGCCGGTTCGTCGCGCTGCCAGATGAAAACAATCAGGCCGGCCAAAATGCCGCACGCCGCGCCCAGCAAGAGCGCGGTGAATATTTCGCGCCGTAACGTCAGAAGATACCAGCGTCGGGAAGGCTTCTGATTGCGCAACGCCTGGATCGTGACGGTCATGGACTGGATGCCGACGCTTTCGCCCAGTCCCAGAATCATGGTCAGAAAGAAGGCAATCACGAGGCTTTTTGCGAGGGTGAGCTTGTAGGCGCCCGCCAGGAAAGCGCAAAACGTGCCGCTGACAATAGTTGTCAGAAGCCAGGGAAACCGGAAGCGAAACGCGCGCAACGGCGAGGCGTTCCGGACTTCGGAGACACGAAAACCGATGGCCTCGAAGACACCTTCCATTTGTTCCCGTTCGGCGATATCAAAAACTTCTTCGGTAAACAGGCTTACATCAACAACGCCCACCACGCGCCGCGCGGAATCAATGACCGGAAATGCGAAAAATTTGTGCAGAGCAAAAAATTCGCAGGCGTCCAAAACGGTTGCCGTATCGGGAATGGCGATAACGGTGCGGATCATGAATTCATCCAGCCGCTGATCGAGTTGTGACACCAGCAACCGTCGGGTAGGAACGACTCCCACAAGCCGTTGCGCTTCGTCCACCACATAGAAGTAGATGACTTTTTCGCCCACACCACGGTTACGGATCGCAGCGAGGGCCTGCTCCACGGTCAAGTCCCGGGCGAGCGTGGTGCTGTCCTGGCGGGCGAACTTGAGCACAGGCTCATTCAAGTGCTCGGCACCGGGTTTGGCGGCAGATTCGGTCACAATTCAAATCATATTAATCCCGCCGTCTCCGGAAATCCGCAAACGACGTTCATGCTTTGCACGGCTTGTCCACTCGCGCCTTTGATAAGATTGTCCAGCGCACTCATTACGATGAGCCGGCCGGTGCGCGGGTCCAGCCGCCACCCAATCTCGATGGCATTGGTGCCCGTAACATTCTTGGTGTCCGGGAGGCATTTGCCCTCGAGCAGGCGAACAAATGGTTCGTCGCCGTAAAACTTTTTGTAACAGCTCGAAACGGTTTCGTCCGACAACTTTTCCGCCGGTTCGAAATACAAGGTCGTCGAAATGCCGCGATTTACCGGGACGAGGTGCGGCGTGAATTGGATGATGACCTGGGATTTGGCCGCGAGCGAGAGTTGTTCCTCAATCTCGGACAAATGGCGATGTTTGGGCACACCATAGGGCCGGACACTCTCATTGCACTCGCAAAATAAATAGTCCAATTCCGCCTTGCGCCCTGCCCCGCTCACCCCGCTGCTGGAGTCCGCGATGATGCTGGAGGGTTTGATCAGCCCGGCTTTCAGCAATGGAATCGTGGGCAATAATATGCTCGTGGGATAACAGCCCGGCGACGCAATGAGTAACGCTTTTTTAATCTGGTTTCGATGGATTTCCGTGAGGCCGTAGACTGACTTTTCGAGGAGGTCAGGCGCGGGATGATCGTGAACGTAAAATTCCTTGTAGGTTTCGGCGCTCTTGAGCCGGAAATCCGCACTCAAATCAATGACCACACAACCCGCATCCAGGAACGGCGTGGCATATTCAGCGGCAACGCCGTGTGGCAGCGCGAGGAACGCGACGTCGGCGTTTTTCGTGACGACTTCGGCGTTTGGTTCGGTGAAACGGATTGTCTTTGATTTTGGGTGGCCGGCGAATTTGGGAAAGACCTGGGCCAGGGTTTGCCCGGCATTCTGGCGCGAGGTCACGGCCACCAATTCCGCGTGCGGATGGTTCAACAGTAGCTGGACCAGGACTTCGCCTGAGTAACCTGACGCGCCGACAATTGCGACTTTCTTCGTTTTCATAAATTTTATTCGCTCTAAAGCGTCCTCATAAACCATGGCGTTTTCGTACGAACGGTTCTCTTCTCCGTGAACCGCATTCTCGCCCCAACCGTTCTCCCTCACCCCGGCCCTCTCCCGCTGGGAGAGGGAGAATTATTCTTCCAGGTTTGATACGACAAACAATCACAGCGATTCAATGATCCGAGCCGCGATATATCCTTTGGGATATCTTTCAGGATTACCCGACTCGCGGCTCATATTTGTAGCCGCTCGCCGGCCGGAATTCCATAAAACGTTCCGGAAATTCCAGCGGCGCGAAGCC
>DASXFM010000027.1:0-8810 GCA_036489615.1 Verrucomicrobiia bacterium
GTAAATTCGGGATATTTCATGTCCAACGTCCGGGGATCGGTTATGACTCCCGACAGGGCGGATGCTGCCGCTGTTTCGGGGCTGCACAAATATACCTGGTCTTCCTTGGTTCCGGAACGGCCAGGAAAATTTCGTGGAACGGTGCGCAAGCTTATGCGTCCAGTGGCCGGGGCCTGGCCCATGCCGATGCAACCGTTACACCCGGTCTGATGGATGCGGGCGCCGGCGGAAATCAATTTGCCCAGCCACCCATTTGATACCAAACTTTGCAGGATTTGTCGGGAGCTTGGGTTGATGTCGAGCGACACCCCTTGATGCGCACGTTTTCCGCTCAGGATCAGTGCGGGAACAGCGAAATCGCGAATACCCGGATTCGCCGATGAACCGATATAGCTTTGGTAAATTTCACGTCCAGCCACTTCACGAACGAGTTTCACATTGCCGGGGCTGGACGGACAGGCGATGAGCGGCTCCAATTTTGAAAGATTAATTTCCTCATGCTCGTCGTAGTTGGTGTCGGTATCAGCTACGAGTTCGCTCCAGTCCGATTCACGTCCCTGCGACTTCAAAAACAAGCGTATGGTTTCATCGGATGGAAACACTGTGGTCGTCGCACCCAATTCAGCCCCCATGTTTGCGATGACATGACGATCCATGGCGCTGAGGCAGGCCAGACCAGGACCATAATACTCGATAATCTTGCCCACACCCCCATGCACATCATGCCTTCGGAGCATTTCCAGAATAACATCCTTGGCGCTCACCCAGGGCGGAAGCTTGCCTGCGAGTTTAACGCCCCAGATGCGCGGCATTTTAATTTGCAAAGGCTCGCCTGCCATGGCCAAGGCCACTTCAAGTCCGCCCATGCCAATGGCCAGCATACCCAGTGAACCGGCGGCAGGAGTATGACTGTCTGAGCCGACCATACTTTTGCCCGGTTTGCCAAAACGCTCCATGTGTACAACATGGCTGATCCCATTTCCGGGGCCGCTGTACCACAGACCAAATTTGCGGCAGGCCGATTGAAGAAACAAATGGTCATCGGCATTCTTGGAATCTTCCTGTAAAAGATTGTGATCAATATATTGCACTGATAATTCGGTGCGCACCCGTGGAATGCGCATCGCTTCAAATTCAAGCATCACCATTGTGCCAGTCGCGTCCTGCGTCAACGTCTGGTCAATCTTCAAAGCCACATCGTTGCCCGGTTGCATTTTCCCTTCAAGCAGGTGGCCACTAATCAATTTTTGGGTGACGTTCATTCGTATATTTTGCAGAACAGAGAATCGTTAGACTCCCCCTATTTGATTTCCAGGAGTTTTTTTGCCAATTCTGCCTCCTCAATAGGGACTTCGACTGGAAATTCAGGTTCCGTACCCGATATTGTAAGTGGTGCCGCAAGTGCCAAATCCGTCGGATGTAACCCGCCATTACGCAACCGACTAATCATCACGTCGGCTTCGCCCGACGTACGTGCCACTTTTATTCTCGTGTATGTTGATTTCCTCATGTTTCAATCTAAGCCTAATCGCCACGTTTTCAACTGATTCGCCATGGCCCTCCAAAATTTCTTTCCTAAGGGCCGTCAGGTCGCCCACCGTCACTGGCCGTTGGCAGGCTCCTTGCCTTTTTTCCCGTTTATCTAAAATACGCGCGATAGTCGCCGCAGACAAATAGCCAATTTGAAATTCGAGGAATTGGATCACGAGATTTTGAGTTTTGCAAAAGCTTTTGCGTTCGGCACAAGTACAGCTACGGATACGAAATGCGTGCTAAGGAATTTATTGTGGTTTTTACGCCCCTCCCCGCTAAAACATCTGGTCATTGAATTTCGCTTGCTGGAATGGTCATGTTTGCTATAGGTGTGACTGGATAGGTTGACGGGACCCTCTAACGGGTTCACATTATGAATGTGAGAAGGGAGATTTCTGGTTATGGCCAAACGAGACTCTAAACTGGCACGAGATTTGGAAAACCTTAAGAAGCCAATTAAGGGTGGGGAGGAATCTCCCAAAAACGCGGAAGTTAAAGCGCAGAATCCCGAACCCCCATATCCGACCGGAAGAAAGGTTTTTCACTTTTCGCGGCAACAAAAGGCCGGTATGAGTTCAGTGCCGGGAAATTCATTGGAGGCAAAATCTGCGGCTACCGAAGCGTCCGCCATCGGAGAAAACACGGCGCAAAATCCTTTTCCCATCGTTGGAGTGGGAGCTTCGGCGGGTGGATTGGAAGCGTTCACTCAATTGCTGAGTCATTTGCCGGAGAATACCGGCATGGCCTTCGTCCTGGTGCAGCATCTCGATCCAGACCATCCAAGTCATCTTACGAATTTGCTATCCAAGGCGACCGCCATGCCGGTTCGTGAAGTACAAAACGGAATGGCGATTGAGCGGGACCACGTTTATGTCATTCCACCGAATGCGAACCTGAATGTGGCGCAGGGGAAACTCAAGCTGACTCCGCGTGGCGATTCGCGCGTGCCGCATCCGGTGGATCATTTTTTCTACTCGCTTGCGAAGGAACAGCAGAGTTGCGCGATTGGCGTTGTCTTGAGCGGCACGGGTTCGGATGGGGCGCATGGATTGAAGGAAATCAAAGAGGTGGGCGGAATTACTTTTGCGCAGGATGAAAGGTCTGCGAAGTTTTCGGGGATGCCTTTGCAGGCTGCGAGTGATGCGGTGGATTTTGTTTTGCCGCCGGAAAAGATCGCGCTCGAACTGGCGCGAATCGGGCGTGACCCGTATCTGGCGTTGCTGCCAAAGACGGAGAGCGAAGCTGCGGAGGCCGCAGGCGTGAAAGATTTCCGGCGCATTCTTGCACTATTGCGTTCGCACACGGGCGTGGATTTAAGCCAGTATCGCGACACGACGATCAAACGGCGGATTCAACGCCGCATGGTCGTGCGCACGCGCCGCTTACTCGCGGATTACATCGAACTTTTGGAAAAAGACCGTGCCGAAATCGGCGCGCTGTTCGACGACGTGCTGATTAACGTGACGAGTTTTTTTCGCGATCCGGAAATGTTTGAGACGCTCAAGGCCCATACTTTCCCCGAAATTCTGAAAACCGGGCCGCAAACAATCCGCGTCTGGGTGGCGGCCTGTTCGACGGGACAGGAAGCCTATTCGTTTGCCATGGCGTTGCTGGAATTTCTGGAGCAAAAACCGAATGCGCCGGGAATCCAGATATTTGCAACGGATATCAGCGAATCTATTTCCATCGAAAAAGGAAGGCGTGGTTATTATCCCGAAAGCATTGAGGCGGAAGTTTCGCCGGAACGATTGCGCCGGTTTTTTATCAAGGAAGACGGCGGTTATCGCATCAGCAAAACGCTGCGCGACCTGTGTGTTTTTGCGAAGCAAAACGTCACGTCCGATCCGCCGTTTTCGCGCATGGATTTGGTCAGTTGCCGCAACCTGCTGATTTATCTGACGCCCGCGCTGCAACGGCACGTTATTTCCACTTTTCATTATGCACTCAATCCCGGCGGTTATCTCGTCCTTGGCAATTCGGAAACCGTCGGCGCGAATTCCGATCTTTTTGAACTGCTGGATCGGAAACATAAAATCTATTCAAAAAAAGGCGCGGCCATCCGTCCATTTACCCATTTTGCGGCGCAGGACTTGCAATACAGGACTATCGCAGCCGGACATAGCACGCCGATACCAACCTCCGCGCCAGTGGATTTTCAAAAGGAAGCCGACCGCATTGTGCTTGGCCGTTACGCTCCAGCGGGCGTGCTCGTGAATAGCAATCTGGAAGTGCTGCAATTTCGCGGGCGCACCAGCCCGTATTTAGAACCTCCCAGCGGAGAAGCCAGTTTTAATCTGCTGAAAATGGCGAAGGAAAATTTGTCGCTCGAACTGGCCACAGCCATTCGCGAGGCAAAAAAGGGGAATGAGGCCATCCGGCGCAATGTCCGCTCGCATGATCACGATACGATTCGCAAGGTAAATCTGGAAGTCATTCCAGTCAAATTGTCGAGTTCGGCTGAAAATTGTTTTTTAATTTTATTTGAAGAAGCGGACAAAAAGCGCGCTGCGGTCGGGCAGCATCCCACCAAAAAAGAAAGCGCCGCCAAGGCTCTGCCGGCGGCGCAAAAAGACCGAGAATTGAAACAATTGCGGGCAGAGTTGGTGGCAGCGCGCGAATATCTTCAGGCGATTACCGAGCAACAGGACGCCACGAACGAGGAACTTAAGTGCGCGAACGAAGAAGTGCTTTCGAGCAATGAAGAATTGCAAAGCACCAACGAACAATTGGGCACGGCCAAGGAAGAGCTTCAATCCACAAATGAGGAATTACAGACGCTCAACGAGGAATTGCAGACGCGCAACACGGAGTTGAATCAACTGAATAACGACCTGGGCAATCTGCTGGGAAGTGTGCAGATTCCGATTTTGATGCTCGGCAACGACTTGCGCGTGCGACGTTTTAATTCTGCCGCCGTCGAACTGCTGAATTTGAAACCGGCGATTGTCGGGCGGCCGGTCCATGCGATTGATTCGCCCCTCATAGTCCGCGAATTTGAGCATTTATATCTGGAAGCCATCAGCAAAGTTGCCTCAAAGGAAATTGAAGTTCGCGACCGCGATGGCCACTGGTATTCTCTGCGTTTGAATCCCTACCGGACGGAGGACAACCGTATTGAGGGCGTGATCATGGCGCTGGTCGACATCGAAGCTCTTAAACGCCTTCAAGAAATCCAAAACAACACTGCGCAAGTGGCTCTCACCGAAAGTGAGGAACGTTTCCGCAACGTCGCTGACAGTGCGCCTGTGCTCATTTGGATCAGTGACACCGGGAGACTTTACACCTGGTTTAACAAACCGTGGCTTGAATTTACGGGCAGAACGATGGAACAGGAATCCGGCAAAGGTTGGATGGAAAATCTGCATCCTGATGATTTGCCGAAATATCTGGAGACATGCGTGAAGGAATTTGAGGCACGCCGGGGTTTCAAAATGGAATATCGTCTGCGGCGGCACGATGGTGAATATCGCTGGCTGCTCGATCAAGGAGTGCCAAGGTATCACACGACGAAATTTGTTGGCTATATTGGTTCATGCATTGACATCACAGAGCAAAAGCACGCCGAAGAAAAATTGAAGGCCAGTCTGGAGCGCGAAAAAGCGGGGCGCGCAATAGCGGAAAGGGCCAGTCGTACGAAAGATGATTTTCTTGCCGCGCTTTCGCACGAATTGCGCACGCCGTTGAACCCCGTGCTTTTGATCGCCAGCGACGCGGTCAACGACCATGAATTGTTGCCGCGCACCCGCACCGATTTTGAAACCATCCGCAAGAACATCGAATTGGAGTCACGGCTCATTGACGATCTGCTGGATTCGACGAGAATTACCAGTGGCAAGTTAAGCCTGAACATGCAAATTCTGGATGTGCATCTCGTTTTGCAGGATGCTATTTCAAATTGCCAGGCGGAAGCGGATGCGAAACAACTCGCAATCAACCCGAGTTTGAAAGCGGAACAGCGAATGGTTCGTGGCGATTCGGTTCGCTTGCAGCAAGTGTTTTGGAACGTGTTGAAGAATGCGGTGAAATTCACTCCTGTCGGCGGAAAAATTGAAATTGAAACTTATTCTGATAACGGGCAATGGGTGGTGAAAATAAATGACACGGGCATTGGCATGATACGCGAAGAATTAATGCGTGTCTTTTCAGCCTTTTCGCAAGGCGATCATGTCAGGAGGGAATCTCATCGTTTTGGAGGTCTAGGTTTGGGACTCGACATTTCGCGACGACTTGTCGAACTCCATTCCGGTCATATTCATGCAACCAGCGAAGGCCGCGACAAAGGTTCAAGTTTCATTATTGAATTGCCGCTGGCGCAAATAGTGGATAAAAATGCCGCCCCATCAAAAAGCGCGCCAACAGATTCTTTGTTCCAACGAAAGATTGAAACACGTGGTACCCGCGTTTTGTTGATTGAAGATCACGAGGCGACGCGCAACACCCTCACCCATTTATTGGTTAGCCGTCATTATAAAGTTCTGGCCGCCGGTTCCATTGCCGCGGCGCGTGAAATTGCAGACAAAGAAAAAATTGATTTTGTCATTTCTGACATTGGCCTGCCCGATGGAGACGGAAATGATTTAATGAAGGAACTAGGTGAGAGTTACGGCTTGAAAGGCATAGCCCTTACTGGTTATGGAATGGAAGAGGACATAAAGCATAATCTCGCCGCCGGTTTTGTGGCACATTTAACCAAACCAATCAATGTCCAATCGCTTGAAAATGTTCTGGCCACCCCAGCGTTGACGACTAAATAAATTTGGTCTTGTAAAGGACTCGCTTGAAAAACCATGGGCGGACTGGAAAAAGGGGCTTGAAAATCTGTGGAGCAGAAGTAAGGTTAACGAGGAGGTCTAGGACGACCGTGGACAAGAAGCCAAATGGGAAATGAATACCATGAAACACCGGAAAAATGTTCGAGCTGAGGTGGCGATTTGGTTGCGCGACGCCTATTCAATGGAACGTGGATTGGAAAACATGTTAGCCTGGCAGTTTGGCTCCGGGAAGGGTAGTTCCGAGGTTCAAAAAGCCAAAATAGCGCACCTGTCCCAAACCCGCCGGCACGTCCTGACAGTAGAATCGTTGCTGAAATCGCTTGGTTCCCGCACCCCGGTCATCGAAAGCGGATCGATTATGACTGAAGCAGTTAAAATCATCACGGAATCCTTGTCCCACGACGAATCCATTAAGGATTTGCTGACCTGTTATGCAATGGAACATTTTGAAATAGCCTGTTACAAAACGGTGGTTGCAGCGGCAAAGGCGGCGCACTTGCCTTACGTGGTCACGGCTTGCCAGGAAATTATTTCAGACGAAGAAAAGATGGCCCAAACCCTTGACGCCATTATTCCGACGGTGGTTGAAAATTATTTAGGCGCGACGGACAGTTGAAAATGCCCATGTTTTCCGGGCCGCGTGAGCGCTGAAAACAAACCAGCAGTTGGAGCAAACGCATGAAAGGAGCTAGCTACCTGTCTAAAGCGATCTTAGTTCCGCCACGTTGGTATTCCAAGTTCCCAATTGGGTGCTGGCAGCCAGAGGCAGTGAGAGCGCAAGAATGTGTAGAATAATATTCACAGACACCCAAATCTCACAAAACCCGCAGAGTTTTTTGAATCACGGCAAATTCACAACTTGATAGAAGCGCGGGCTGTTTGTCGCCTGCACACCCACGATGGGCATGGGTTGATGATGAATTCAAATGGTTGCGGGGTTGGAGCTGTTGGTCGTGGCAACGACTCATGGCCCTTGGAAGGCGCGGTAAAAGCGGGCGCTGTTCGTGGCATTAAAATCCTGGATAAGATAAGGACTGTTGGGAAGGTTGCTAACCGTGGTGAGCGTGGACCAATTGGTCGTGACCAGATTGGTGCTGGCCTGAACAGTGTAATTATAGCCGTTCGCACCGTAGAGGTTCAGATTAAATTGCGAAGGCGACACCTTCCCCGGTTGGTTGAGAATTGGAGTATTGGCGGGATAAACGACAAAATTCACCACCGGGTTATTCGGAGGAATGCTCACTACGTAGAAATTGGTCAGGATATACAAACCCAAACTTTCCAGGCTCTCGCCGCCGCAACAATTCGGTGTGACATACCATTGGCCGCTCGCCGCGCCGAATGAATAATCGCCGTTGATATCGGTTTCCACGGAAGCCGTCGAGAATTGATTGCCGTCAATGGTTGCGCTGGCGTTCACACCCAGGCCGGAGACCGGAGCGCCTAGATTGTTGACGACTTTACCGGAAATCGTCGCCGTCACGGGCAAACCAAAAAAGTTTTGCAAATACGACTGGTTGTTCGTGAAACCCACATTGTCCGACTGGTTGAAAATGAAATTGTTGAGGAACGTGCTAATTGAATTGCCCGTATTGGGCGCGCAATTCCAGGTGTCACTGGGATCCAAAACGTTCGTTTTCACCAAAGTAACTGCGCCATAATTCCCGTTGGCATCCGTGAAAGCTTTGCTGCTCAAAATCTGCTCGTTTTCGCTACATGCAATGGGGACGTTCGGAATGGGCATGTTCGTAATCGTCACCTGTCCGTAGAAAAGCCCGTTGCCTTTATACAAACCAATATCCGCGTTGGTGACGCTGCCATCGCCGGCTTCCACCGTCAGGGTCGTGCCCTCAAAGGTAAGGTAGCCTCGCCGCGAAAGCCGGTCATTGGATAATTGTATTTTCCAATTATTGGACGTAGCGCCCAAAGTATAGTTGCCGTTTGTGTCCGTAAAAGCCACTTCAAACAGGCTGCCGGAACCCGCCTGCAACAACACCCCGCCCAGCGTGTTGCTGTTGCCCGCGTCATACACCGAGCCGGAAATGGAAACCGTTCCGTTGGTGAGTGAAAGATTGTTCGTTGCCGACATGCCGTTCGTCAGCGTGATGAGCGGTGAAAGACTCTGGTCCGCGTAATAACCGGGCAGCGCGGGCAGCAAAACATAAGTGCCGGGATTGAGCGTTAAAAAGTAATGGCCTGAAGCGTCCGCAATCACGGCGCCGACGTAGTTTTGATTGGTCAATGTGAGCGCCACAACAACCGCATTGGGCAGCGGCGTGACGCCGTTGCTATACACCACACCGCTGACGGATTGGCCCAGGGCGGTGTTGGTTATATTAAGAACCGCTGTTACCGGCGTGAACACGCCGGACGGATTGCTGATGACGCGGTAGATTTTTTGGCCGACGACATTTTCCAGCGTCGGTTGGAAGCTCAACGTCGTGGTAATAGCGCCTGTGGCGGGGTTACTGTCGTAAGGCACACTGACGTTTGTGATGCCACCGA
>DASXFM010000171.1:0-22378 GCA_036489615.1 Verrucomicrobiia bacterium
GCGGGTTGGGACATCGGTGGCAGCGCCACTTGCCAGGCTCGATGTCCCAACTCATTATCCCTTGGCGTCACGGTTTTCATTCGGCTCGGAGGCTTTTGGCTTTCCGTCGTTTTTCAGCGGGACGAAGCCGCCGGGCATGCCGAGCACGAGGGTGTTGCCCGCGGTCTGAGCCGTCGCAAGCGATTGCATCAGTCGCAGGTTCATGAGCGCCGGATTGTCTTCGAGCACCCGGGCGGCGTTCGCGAGATTGCGCAGAGCGGCGGTTTCGCCGCGGGCGCGTTCCAGCGCCGCCTGGCCTTCGTGTTTCGCCTTCAACACTTCCGCGAAGGCGCGTTTCAAGTCCGGCGGAAAGACCACGTCCTTCACTTCAACGGCGAGAACGTTGACACCCAGTTTTTCCGCGCCGCCTTTCACGCGTGCCAAAAGCTGCGTTCCAATTTCCAGTTTCTGATTGAGTAATGTTTCCACGGCGATGCCGTTGACGACTGTCCGCAGGGCGAGTTGCGTCAGGTTGTAAAGCTCGCTGGCCCAGTTCTGAGTTTCATGCGCGGCTTTGACCGGTTCGGTTACTTCATACGCGACAAGCAGGCTGAATTTCAGACCGACGCCTTCGGCCGTAAGGACGTCCTGTCCGGCCACGAGCAATGACGCCCGACGCAGATCTATGTGATTCATCGTCCAGCCGCGACCCCAGAGAACGTGGCGTCCGGCGTTATTTCGCCGCACATAGAGGCCATGGTGATAAATAAGCCCCGTCCAGCCTTCCGGCACGATAAAGACGTGGCGAAATTTCAGCACGACGAACGGGGCGATTAGACCCGCGACAACTACCAGAACTGCCAATACAGGCAGAATTTCAGTGATCATGGTTTTCCTTTCTTTTCATTTGTTTAGAACTGAATTAAAACCCGAAGCAGCAGACCGCCGTCCCGCGGCGGGAAGGTCGCGTTCGCGACTTTCGCAGGGTCGTGTTCAGGTTGCGCTTGCGCGCGGGTCTGCTGCTCCAGGCTTGTCAGTATTTGCCGATCCTCAGTCAGGTGCGGATTCGAACCGCGATTGAACCGGCCAAAATGCAGAACGATTTCGGCGAACTGCCGAAGTCGCTGCGGACCGGTTCAAAGTGATTTGCGAACAAAGAAATTGAATAGGGCATCCGCAGATTTAACAGGTGAACGCAGATTGTGAATGAGGAGATTCAAAAGGCTTTTCCTGAGTTCCTGCCTTCCTCATTGTTTTATCTGTTTTGCAATCCGTCGGAATAAGAAATTTCGAACATTAAATGAAATTGAGCGCCCGCCGTCGCGGCGGGCGCTCAAGTGAAATAGAAAGAGCAAGCACCTCTTGCTATCTTGCGATACCAACCCGCGGATTCACGGCGGTTCTTTCGGTGTTTATGGGCACACCTCCTGCGAAGCCCTTAAATTGTAAATTCAGGATAAATCGTTTTCGCGCAGTTTCGGGTGGTCGATAAACAGACCTCACCGGTTGAGAGCCTCGGCTCTCTTGCGCTATCTTTAATTTGTCGCTGCCTGACATCATCTAGATGTCTCTTTTTTATGATTCACAGTTAGTTAATCGCCATCAGTTATTAGTTTATTCAGGGAAAACAAAAACCCTGCTTACCTTCGGGTAAACAGGGTTGAAAAGTTTTATTTCGTATCGTTACCTGCTTACACCGGGCCTATCCAAATTACGATTGTGGTTTTGCCCAATAGGGGCCGTGGATAGAGCGTGACCAAACACATAGACCTGGCCATACCGGCTATGACGTGCCCCGAAGGTCTTCGGGACCGACATCTTCGGCCAACTCAAGGTAGATATGTTTAAGCAGGTTTTCATTGAACGCATAGAGAAATACCACAAGGTCGAAGTTACAGTCAAGAGATATTTTAGAGAAAAGTGATATTTCTTCTAATCAACATATCCGGAACTGTAGATCGTTCCTTCAAAACTTTCAGTTTGTTGCGTTGCAGACAGTTTGAGCCGTTGGCCCGTAGTTTGGAGCGGCGGGCAAAGATGCGGGAGTGTGGTGCGGGTAACGCCTGGCACGCGCACTGGAAGTGCTCGCACGCAAAAACCGTAATCCGCACTTGTATCATAGATACTTTTGAATGGTTTGTTCGTCACCCCGGGCGCCGAGCAGGTACAGCTTGCCGTCCTGGGTCCAGGTGGCGGTAATCAGCCCGTCGACCGTTGCGAGTTGCGGCGAGGTGGTCGCGGGAGCGCCGTTGACGGCAGATTGATCAATGACGAAGAGCCAAAGATCTCCGGGTTGTCCAGGCGGCAATGTTTTTCCCTGGCGGAAACAAATCATCGAGACTTTGGCGTCCTTCCAGCCCTGGACGGTGCAACCGGTCACCGCAGCGCTCTTCAAACCCATGGGCAGGGCATAATCCGTGAGCGCATGGTTTTGGGCCAGCCAGGAATGGACCTGATCCAAATTTGTCATCGCTGTCATATAGTATCCGGACCTGGCCGCGCCCATCATTTGCCCCTCGTAGTTTGCCAATGTATTAGCAACCGGACGAGGACCGTTATTGTGAGGCAGGTAGAAAGTTGCCATCAAGGCGACCGCCACGAGAATGGCGGCCACTGCCACGGCGCCCACAATTTTTTCACGCCGGGAAGCGGCCTTCATCCGGGCGGTGTGCTCGGAGATTATTTGCTCCCGCAATCCGGCGGGAAGGGCAATTTGACGGAATTTATTTCGCAACGCGTTTTGCGTCGCACAGTGTTCATCGAACCACCTCGACAATTCGGGGTCGCTCCGCACCAGCGTGAGCGCCTCGGCGATTTCAGGGTCATCCGCGTCCACAGTGCCCGGGCGGTAAATTAGTAAAATTTGTTTGGCTTGGCCGGGAGTCATGGTTTTGGCGGGACGTTGGTGAGCAATTGATGCAATCGTTGGAGGCCGCGGGTGAGGCGTGATTTGACGGTGCCCAATGGAATATCGAGGATTTGGGCGATTTCGTTGTAGGAGTAATCTTCCAAATAAAACAGGACTACGGCCGCGCGATACACTTCGTCCAACTGTCCGAGCGCGTCGAGCAGTTGCTCAGAATCCAGTTGATTGACGCTCGCGGGGGGGATGGCGGGCAAATCGGCCGACGCATCGTCCAATTCAACGTGGGGAAATCGCGCCTGTCTTCGTCGCGAACCTAAAAATTCGCGATGCAGTGTGGTAAAAAGCCAGGTTTTCACTTTAGTGACGTCGCGCAACTGATGGCCCTTGGCAGCCCAGATATAAAAAGTTTGCTGGGTCAAATCGCAAGCCTCCGCTTCGTTGCGGGTAAGGCTCACGGCAAATTGGTACAGCGGCCCATAATGATGGGCCACCACATTTTCAAATTCCAGGCCCCGGGCCATAGGTCATTGGCAGTCGCTGTAGTTAAGAGTAATTGCAGGCACTAATGTTCCAACACTTTGACTTTTTCGGACTATAATTTGACCATTTTTCACGAATTGCAAATGAATAATGGCATTGCGGTGTATTCCGAGTACGGGTTGCTTCAAGTATTTGGCGATGGCCCGCCGTGATTCGCACCGAAACGCCAACCGCGTACCATGCACTGTTACCGCCAGCGATAGCTCAATACTGCCATAATGCCGTTGGCGGTAAAGTTGTTCATGTTTCCACTGGAAGGATCCGAGTATTGCGAGAATTCGTAGCGCAGGGTGCCGGACAGGTTTTTTGTCAATTGCCGGGTCAACCCGGCAATCAGGTCATGACGCTGATAGTTGAGGCCCGCCGGTACGCCCGCCGCGGCGTTGTTTTGCGCATAATCGGCGCTGGAGAAATAATACGAGAGTTGCAGGCTGGCCTTCGGACTGAAAAGCCAAGTCGCCGTTGCGTTGACGGTAAAAATATTTCCCTCATAGGGAACGATGGAGGGGTCGCCATTGTCCGCAGTCTCAAGCCATGAATGGCTATAAGTAAATGCGCCGAGAAAATAGAGCGAGCGAAACGGTGTGGCCGTGGCGCTGATGCCATAAGTTTGCAAATCATAATGGCCATCCACAATGAAACCTCCGGGCGAAATGACCGGCGGCGCCTGGAACGGATCGGTTTTTGATGAATAATCGGTTTCGGTAAGCTGATAGGTGAGAGCGGTCTTAAGCCAGATCAGCGGGCGCAGAACGAGTTTCGTTTCAAATTGATCGCTGGTGATGGTGCGATCCAGGATGAAAGCCGGATAGCCATTGTCAGGGCCGGGCGCTCCCAGCCATAAATCCTCAAGCTGGTTGTAGGTTGTGAGGCTGGATTGCCGGTCGTATTGCATGGTTAGATCCGTCGTCTGCCACGGCGAGGTGGAGAACCCGGTCTTCAGGTCATAACGAAAATTGTTCGCCGCGGTTTGGCGTTGCAGTTCGCCAGTGTCTTCGTTCTGATCGATCCCGTAATTGTCCTCGCTGAATTGCGCGTCGCCGGAAATGACCGTGAAGGGGATTTTCATGAAACGAATGTTTGCGTTCTGCGATGCTTTGAATTCGCTCAGGCTGGAGTTCGCCGGGATATTGCCGCTCAACAGTTCCAAATCAGGAATGCCTTCGCTGAATCCCGTTTCGCGCGTCCATTCGTTTTGAGTGCCCAGAGAAATCGTCAGGTGGTTCAACGGCGTGAACAAATTGGCAATACTGAAGATTTCAGATTCGCGGCTCAACGTGATTTGCTGGCTGCTCAATTGGTTGGTGGAACCGAAAGGAAAGAACGCCGTGGAAGGAATGAGGGTCGTTTGACTGAACAAATCGTCGCCGGTGAGCTTCGAATAATAAAATCCGCCGTCAACAAACCACCAGTCTTGTAACTGCTTTTCCAGGGTTAAAGTATCGATGCCCTGCGTTTGATGGTAATTTTCTCCCGTGTTGATGGATTCATTCGGAATCGCGCCGCCCGGGACGTCAGTTTCCGCGTCGAGATTGTTTTGGGTATAAAACTCGAGGCGCGCGTTATTCTCGAGGCGCCAGTTGTCAAAAGTTTGCTTCAGGTCGAATTTGAGGATGTGCGTCTGTTCGTTCAGCGATTGAGTTGATGGATAGATATTCTTTCCGTTTGCGGTGCCCCAATCGAGCGTGGCTTCGTTGCCCTTTTGATATTGATATTCATAGCCGAAGAGCAATTCGGTTCCCCGCGGCAAATCAATGCCGAAATCAGCCCAGGCCCGCCCATTGTCCACGTATAGATCACGGTTGAAATTGAATCCGGGCGGAACAACGGTGGGATTATAACCGCCGTCCGTCGCGTAGTACTTGCGCCATTGGTCAAAGCCGGCGTGGATGAAACCACCGTCCGCTTCTTCCAGGTCCAATCGGAAATTAAAGTCGTTATCGGGGACAATCGCTCGTCCGGAAAACGAAATCGTTTCATCCGGGCTGGTTTGTTCAAAGGAAAAATTTTGCGCGCCTCCGAAGACTCCCTGGCGCGTTTCCTGGATTTCGCGGAATTTAGCCTGGTCGCCATGCACGGCAAATCCGCCAATGGCAGGTTCCAGAACCAGATTTGGCGGTGGCGAATGGTTCGTGGCCGACCAATTTGCGCCCTGGTCAATCCACGCGCGCAATAATTCGATTTGTTGGGGGGTTAGCGGATTGCCGCGGCCGGCCGGCGGCATTTTCATGTCCGGATCCTGCCCCGCCACGTAGGCGATCAGCAGACTGTCGCGGCTGTTTCCAGGAACGATGTCATTGGTATTATTGTCGCCCCCGGCGATCGCTTCCTGGCGGTCATCGAGCCGAAAATGGCTTTTCGGTTTTGGTGCGATGTGGCAGCGAAGGCAGGATGTTTCGAGAATCGGCCGGATATCGCGGTCGAAATTGATGTTAACGGTGGAGGGTGGGGGCGTGTTCCCGAGTGTGTCTGAAGCATGGGCGTGCTCGCAAGCCCTGGTAAAAGCGAGGAGGAATGCGATGGCTGCCAGCTTACCTGGATTTCTGGATTTCTGAATTTCTGGATTAGTGGACATTCAGAAAGCGGTCAATAACGCAGCCGCGGGTCGACGTTTGAACCGTGGACGGCGGTATGGCAGCCGGATGTCCAGCAGGTTCCCATTTGGAGAAAAGTAGTGTGGTCCGTGTTGCCGATATAAATATGGCCGGCGGGAACGCCGGGTCCCTGGGCCTGGGAGTGGCAACGGAGGCAAAGGTTCGGGTCATTAGCCACGAGCAGCTTTTCGTTGATGGAACCATGCGGGTTATGACAGGTCGTGCAGCCTTCGCGCAACGCTTCGTGTTCGAAGACAAAAGGCCGTGTTTGCGCCTCGTGACAACTCGCGCAACTCTCATTTTGCCGCGCCATGGCCAGGCCGCCTGCCGGCTTGAAGATGTCGCCGCCGTGTGGATCGTGGCAATCCACGCAATTCATGAAACCTTCAACGACCGGATGATGCTGCGGCAGGTTGAATTCGGCCTGCACGTCGAGATGGCATTGGAAACAGGACTCGGGTTTTTTTCCGGGATTGATGATGAAGGTGGCCGCGCCGCCGGTCCGGATATGTTCGCTGCCGGGGCCGTGGCAGGATTCGCATCCGCCCTGGCCGGGCATGGCGGCGCCTTCAATTTGCAATCGCGCGTGCGGGCTGGAAGGGAACTCACGGACGATGTCCGCGTGGCAATCCGCGCACGCCTGGTTTCCGACGTAATGGGCGCCGGGAATTTGGAGCGGGGCCACAACCGTGGGCGAACGAGTGGCGCATGAAATCAAACAAAGGGTCAGGAAGATCACGATGTTGAAACGCCGGCCCGGCTTTGCCGAAGCGATGGTGCGCCAGGTGCGTTGAAGCAATGAAGTGTTAAAGCGTTTGAGATGACAGCGTTCTGATAATTTGCCCGGCACAATGGTACGAGCGGCGGCGGCGGCGATTGTTCCCGAATTTTTTGGGAACAAAATGTCTTCTGCCGCCTCTCACGTGCAAGAGAATGAAATTTACCATCAAAACACTCACGGTTGCCGCGATTGCGGCATTATTCATTTCACTGCAACCGGGCTTTGGCGCGACGACCAATGTTATCGTCGGCTTTGGCGGGGCCCTGCGTTTTTCGCCCACTAATGTTCTGATTTCGGCCGGCGACTCTGTGATCTGGCAATGGGCCAACACGACTCCGCATTCCACAACCAGCGGCACCAATGGCGTTCCCGGCGACGACAATGGAGTGCCGTCCGGGCTATGGGATTCCACGGTGGTCAGCGGCGCAGGGCATTTGTTCACGAACACCTTTGCGGCCGCCGGCACATTTTCCTACTACTGCACCCTGCATCATGGTTCGGGCATGACTGGAGAGGTCGTCGTGGCCAGTTCGAGTGGAATAACGACCAACGTGATTGTCGGCTTCAACGGCACCTTGAGTTTTTCGCCTACGAATGTTCTTATTTCCCCGGGAGACACGGTGATTTGGCAATGGGCCAACACAACTCCGCATTCCACAACCAGCGGCACCAACGGCGTCCCCGGCGACGACAATGGAGTGCCGTCCGGGCTATGGGATTCCACGGTGGTTAGCGGCCTGGGACATATGTTTACCAATACATTTAGTGTCGCCGGTGTCTTTTCGTATTACTGCACGCTGCATCATGGCGAGGGTATGACTGGACAGGTTATTGTTGCCAGTTCTGTTGTCGTGCCGCCAACTGTCAGCATAACGAACCCGCATTCAGGCGCAGTATTTGCCGCCCCCGCCTTTGTCAATATTCAAGCCACGGTGGTGAATGGAAGCAGTGCGGTAACAAACGTGGAATTTTTGGTAAACTCAGCAGCCCTCACCAATGAAACGGCGGCTCCATTTTCTATCGTGGCCGGTAATTTACCTGCCGGAAGTTATACCCTGACCGCCATTGCGCTGGATAATAACGACCTGGCAGCAACCAATTCCGTCGCCATTAGCGTGGTGACGCCGGTAACGGTGTTGTTATCCAATTTCTTAAAATCCGGGTCAGGTTTCCAATTCAGCTATCCCGCCAATGTCGGCTTAAATTACGTGGTTCAACGATCAACGAACCTGGTGACCTGGGTGCCGCTGGTGACCAATCCGGCGTCGGTCAATCCCTCGGTATTTGTCGATTCGAACGCCACGAATGGCCTTGATTTTTATCGTGTGGGGCAGCTGCCTAATCCATGAGCGTTGTAGTTCGGATTTCGGATTTCGGGTTGCCGATTGAAACCGGTTCAACGCTCGTTTTAGCCGTCACATTATTTTTCAGTACGGCAACAAACCTTCTTGCGCAAACCGATGCTACAGCCGCGTCTCGGAACTTTGCGGTACGCGGTATCATTCTCAAAATCGAACCTGGCGAGGATGAAGTCCTGATTCGAAACGAGGCCATTTCCAACTACATGGAAGCGATGACGATGCCGTTTCCGCTGAAGCATCCGGATGCGGTCAACGGCCTGAAGCGCGGCGACAAAGTCGCATTTCAACTACATGTGAACCGGGACAACAGTTGGGCGGACCACTTTTCAAAAATTGGAGCGGTTTCACTGGACGGGGAGAAAGCAGCCGTCAAAACCCCTCCTACGACGGCCGCCAACGCGAGCCTCCGGCATAATCCGTTACTGGAATACAAGTTTACCAACGAATTGGGGCAGGCAGTGAGCTTCAATGATTTTCGCGGGCAGGCCCTGGCGGTCACTTTTTTCTATACGCGCTGCCCATTGCCGGATTTTTGTCCGCGTCTCTCGAGGAATTTTCAGGAGGCATCGCAAAAACTGGAAGCCATGACGAATGGTCCGGCCAATTGGCATTTTATTTCGGTGTCATTTGACCCGGAGTTTGACACGCCGGAAATGCTTCGCAATTACGGTAAGAGTTATCAATACGATCCGGCTCACTGGAGCTTTTTTACGGGGCCGCCGGATAAAATCGCCGAACTGGCCCGCGCCGCGGGTGTCGAATACGAAGAGAGCGGGGGCACGATTAATCATAATTTTCGCACGATGATTGTGAATGCCCAGGGTCATTTGCAGATGGTTTTCCCGACGAGCGGGGATTTGAGCGACCAAATCGTTTCTGAAATCCTAAAGGCAACGGCCGCCCAGCCGGGTTCAAAAATGGCCGGTCACCAAAGGTTGTATTCGGTCAGCGCTTCGCCTGCCTCTGAAACACGGTAAAATGGTTTGTTTGGGAACCGACGACGATGGCATCGTGGTCGCCTCGCCCTGTGCGATGGAGAACGATGTCTGCTGGCTGGTCCAGGGAGAAAATGGTTTGGCCGTCGCGTTTTAATTGGGTGAAGCCGCCGCAGGCGAATTTTTCGATATTGCCGCTGGAATCCGTTTTCAAGGCACAGACGCCGAGATAGCTGCCAGAAAATTCGTGGCCGGACAGTTCCACTGAAAATGGTTTTGATTGGTGGCGATGCCACGGTGCGTAATCAGAAAAGATGACCGAGCCGTCTTCCAGGAACGCGCCGTCGGAGAGTGAATTGGTTTGCGCGCCCAAGTCGGGAAGTCGAGCTGTGTCGAAACCCGTTACAGTGGCCCGGGCAGCGATATTTTGAAATCGGCTGGCGATATTGTTGCCTTGAAAATCGCGGGTGGCTGTTCCTTCAAGCATCAATTTGCCGCCGGCCCGCGTATAGCCTTCAAGGAATTGGAGGGTCTTTTCTTTCGAGTATTGCGGATCGAGAAACACCATGGCGTCAAAGCGATGGCCGTTCACGACTGGATGATGGTCGGTGTCGAAAGTAATTTGGCCGTTATCAATAAAATCGCTGGGCAAAAGCGCGCACGGATAGCCCCCGCGCCAAATATCCATGGCCTTTTCTTCAATCCCGAGATTCCCATTGATGTCCCAGGGCGAACGCGCGGATACTTCAGGAAACCAGTCAATCAAAGCGGGCATCCCAAAGACAACGAGCACGGAGAGCCTGGGCGCGGCGGGGTCGAATTGGTTCAATAAACGGATTTTGAGTTCGGCATCGCGAATATGCGCGTAACGCCTGGTCTCCGCGAGGTCAATGCCCCATTGGTTCGTGTGATCATTCCAGCCGTGATAATCGACGCGGCCGTCAAAGGGTGCGTCGCGAAAGGCTTTTTGGATAAAAGCGTTCATGTTATGGCTGTAGAGCTGGTCAATAGTGATGGGTTCCGGATGCACGACGCACAAACCCATGCATTGGGGCATGGGCCAGTTTTCGTCGCTTTGTCCGAATTCACGCGGGATGCTCCACCAATTGAAACCGCAACGCCACACGTCATCCGTTTTCATGTAATTATGAAACGTGTCGTGAATACCGGCAAAGGTGTTCGGGCCGAAAATCTGTTTGGACATTTTATAGAACGCCTGTTCGGTCCGGAGTGAGCCTTCGCGAAAAACGCCGAAATATTCGTTGATTGCGCGAATTCGCACTTCGGGTTTGCCTTCAGGCGCAAAGCGCATGTCGAATAACGCGCGTTCCAACGGCATGCCGGTTTGTTTTTTGAACGCCGCCGCAAATGCGCGGCCATAGAATCGATCACGAAACGGTTCGTGGTTATGCAGCGTCACCATCAGGGCGCCGAATTCGTCCAGAGCGGTGCCGTCGAACGGGATGTCCGCGTAATGTTCGAGCGTTTCGCGATACTTATCAATCATCACGTCGTTAAACAAATCCGGAACATCGCAATAGTGCGCGCACATGATATAAGCGGTGTATCCCGCGAGCCGGGGAGAGGCATTGATGGCCAGGGTGATGGTTCCGGCATCAGTTTTGACTGTTTTGGCGGCGCCCGTGATGTCGGTTAACGTGCTCGCATCGTAGTAGCCATCTCCGGTTTTGCGAAAGGCGAGGACTTTGAGCACTTCGCTGTGAAACGGTTGATTGCGTCGGGCGTTGGCACAAGTGACGGAATAATCGGCATGGCCGGCAACATCCAGGACGACTTCACCTTCGGTGACAAGGGCAGCAGCCTGTTTAAGGGGCAGGGGGTGGTCATGCCTCGCGTCGGTATATCGGGGACGGCCCGACCAATATTCCCACAGTTGCAGGCCGATTTTGAGGCCATGTTTGTGCGCTTCGCGGACGGTTTCTGCGAAAGGCTCGTGCATGGTTTTATAATCGTAGAAATCCAAATTGTCGCGCTCAGTCATGATGGCCATGGAGTAAGGACTATTTGTGGCCATGTTCCGGACGTCATCGAGATAGTGGGCGTTCGCCAGTGTGTTCGACTGCCAAAACCAATAAGTTATTTCCGGCGCACGGCCCGGAGGCATCGTTTCGGCATATTGAACCGATGCGGACGCTGAGAAGACGCTGAAAAAGATAAGGGAGATGAACCCTAAAAAAGACTTTCTAAACATGTTCGGATGGATTTTCGGGTACACAACGGAAGTTTGGCAAATTGAAAAGTTTATGATTGTTACGGACGGAAAGCTGCCAAGGTCACAGGGCATTCTCATACAGCGGGCTAACGCCGCAGTGTTATGGAGAACTGATTGCCGTGCCAAAGGCGTGACGGTCCTATAGGGAACTTGATTTGTTTATGAAAATAGCCCACAAAATATGACGAAACACCGTTATGAAAAGACACTTCACACGACTGATGATTGCTTCAATTGCGGCCTTGATTGGACTGGCGATCGGTTGCGGCAAGCATTTGGATTCGACGATCTCGGCAGTTGACCAGCATGGCGACGAAGTCATGGGGTCCACGACCAAAGCTGAAGCGCGGGGATGGATGCAGGCGACCAATCATGTCTTCTTCAAGGCGGACCCGAAGCAGGTGGCCCGATATGTGGATGATTTTTATCAGGCCGGCGCAACACTAGTGCTGATCGCGGACATCGAAGAACACGAGGGATACCAATACGGCGAGGCCTTACTTATTGTTCTGCCCAAAGACGCCGCCGCCCGCGCCAAAATTTTTCAAGTCGGCTCCCGCGCCGATACGGATTACCAGAATGACCCGGTTTCGGACCAGGGGCAGAAGTACCTGTATTATTCTCTGGATTGAGCACCTTAAGCGGCGGGCACGGGATTCACCATTTGATGGGGTGAAATTTAAAACGAGCGGGAGTTTCGGCGTTCGTGTCCAGTTCGGCTGACAGCCAGCCGCCGTCTTTCAATAGTTGGATTCCCGTCAATGCCGGACACAATCGCACGTGAAATGGTTTCCACAATTTCGCCTCATGGAGTGCGCCGGAAATTTTCCGGGCGCCCTTGCCGAGAAATGAAATAACGGGAAAGCCTGACAAAACTTGAGACATTCGGAGGACAAGATTGGTGTGCAGATGGCCGACGATCGTTTGTTCGATCTGCGATATTTTTTCCCGCACTGCCGGTTCACGCCACAAAAACGGCAGCGCTGACGGATCATGACAGAATAAAATGACGCGCTCATCAGATTTCAGGCCGGCGAACGCGGCGCGGATGTTTTCCATCTGTGTTTCATTTAATCGTTCCCAGCCTGCGGCATCTGCGGCGGTTGAGTCCGGAATGTAAAGGGGCAGGGCGACCAGTGACGAGGTGATGCCCAGCAAAACATATTTTCCAAATTGCACGCGCCAGAATGGTCGGATGCCTAAATCTTCTGTTACGCGAGGCCAGCTCGCCAGGGTCATCGAACCGCATCCGGTGAACAGCCCAACTTTCCCCAATTCGTGGTCGCCGATGCTCGCGCGGAGATTTTCGCCAAATCGCGCGCGCAGTTTGCCGAGGGATTCTTCGGCGCTGGCAAACGCCGCCGGATCGCTCAGGCCGACTTGCGCGGTATTGCAGGAATAGTCGCTCATTGGCGATAACGAGATCCGGCTGACCGGCGGCGGAAAGGAAGGTATCAAGCAGATTGTCATGCGTGCCGTGATCGCGCAGCCAGATGAAGTGGTGGAAAGCGTGTTCGACAATCCGGGCAATAGGATTTTTAATCCGCCGCCTGGTGTAGAAACTCGCGCAACGCTCGCGTTCTTCGGCGGCGGCGTAGTGGATGTCGCTGACGACCGCGATGCTGATGGTCCTGGACATTGCGGCGGTTGACGGCGTCATTTCTCCGCGAGCAGGGTATCAAGATCCAGACGGTGGGTGAACATAGTCAGGGCCCCGTCAGCCGCGCGCGGCCATTGTTCGCGCGGGCGGTCCCAGTAAAGTTCCACGCCGTTGTTATCGGGGTCGCGCAAATAGATCGCTTCACTGACGCCGTGATCGGATGCCCCTTCCAATTCTATGCCTGCTGCAAGAACGCGGCGCAACGCGTCGGCCAGCAGGGCGCGCGTGGGATACAGAATAGCGAGATGATAGAGGCCGGTGGTGCCTGACGGCGGTGGAGAACCGCCTTTGCTTTCCCAGGTGTTTAAGCCGATGTGATGGTGGTAACCGCCGGCGGAAATAAATGCGGCCTGCGAACCGAGGCGCTGCTGCAACTCGAATCCAAGGACGTCGCAATAGAATTTTAGCGCCCGATCCAGGTCCGCAACCTTGAGATGGACATGGCCAATGCGCACCCGAGGATCAATGACATCTGCGCTCATGCCCCATTAAAGCGAATCCCAGCCTGGTATCAAGCCTGTGATTGCATGGCAGGGGTGTTACGCTACGCCGCTACGAATGGAGTCCGATTACGCAGGCGGTAACAGCCGTGGTACACCACTTGCGAAGAGTGGTGTCTTTGGCGGCGTCAGAGGCCTGAAATCGCGTAGGTCACCTGGTTGGAGCCGATGGCCCACAGGTTCAATGGATTGAGCGAGAAGGGAAATTTGTAAAACTGTCCGCTGCCGTCGCATAGAATATAATTTGAACCGCCGTTGCCCATGCCGTTCTGGTTGGCCTGGCCGGTGGAATCGTGGCGGCTTTCGTTGACGACCTGGTCGATGTCATCGCCATTCAGGAGATCCGCATAAAAATCGCCGGCCTGGGACGATTTTTCACCGAGGAGAAGGACCCCGGTTGGTTGTCGAAGGTCCGTTTGTTTCATTCCCTGCGGGTAGGTCCCAGCCATGTAACTGGCAAAATCCGGCGGACTCAGGACGCTGTTGAAATAATCGTTCCAGCCATTGATCAGGTAACTGCGGGAAGACGCATCGGCGACGTTGTTCGATGGACTGGCGCCGGCGGTCAGCGGGGCATTGGTTAATTCGCTGGGGCAGAGAAGTATTTTCAATTGACGGCCGTAGCTGTCGTAATATTTGTCCGGCCAGCGGTCCAAATACGAGCGCGGCGGGAAAATACTTTGATTGTCGGTTAAATAGACTTGCGACGCCAACCCGATCTGCTTGAGGTTATTGAGGCATTGGACGCGCAGGGCCGTCTGCTTGGCACGAGCCAGCACCGGCAGGAGCATCGCCGCAAGGATGGCAATAATGGCGATGACGACCAGTAATTCGACCAGGGTGAAGGCGCGTATCCTCCGAATGGGGCCGCTCATAATCGCTTTCGGCAAACGAAAAACGTTTTCCCGCGGACACAGTTCATTTAATATTATTTTTTTCATAACCGCATCATGATTCAGCGCGTCTGATAGTTCGACGCCCGGCGCATCGGAATTGTTACAAAAATTTATGGATAAAAAGAATACACTGCTTGTTGTAGCCCTGCTAGCACTGGTTTCGGTTTATGTTGTTTTTTTTACGGACTGGTTCAAGCCGCACGTCATCAAGATGTTTTACACGACCCGCCCGATTGAGCATTTTCGCGCCCGGCACGATCTTCCGTATGTCTTGTTTGGCCTGGAAGGCAGATACCGCCTGACCGAGGTGAAAATCGTTTCCGTGAATGATTTTCAGAAAAACCCCCGCGCAACTCCGGTGTGGCGCCTGATTTCAGACTCGAATTCCGTGCCGATTAAAATGTTTACCTACGGCGAGCACATTCACGGGATGAGACCGGCCTTCCAGGGAGACGAGCCGCAGGACCTTCAAACCAACGAAGTGTATCGTCTCTTTGTGACCGCCGGTTGGGTCCATGGACAAATGGATTTTAAACTTAAATGAGATCGTTGAATCGTTGAAACGGATTGTGGTCGGTCGTCGCTCGTTCTTCGTTGTGGTTCAGGTGGCTTGGACAAACCCGGCATCTTAGTTTCCAGGTGGTTCACCGCCTTGCCGCTTTAACATTTCAACGTTTCAACGAGCGTCAATTTTCTTCCCCGCGAAATGGCATGATGCCCAGGTATCCTTTTTTATTTCGCGGAGTTCGGGGAAAGATTCCTTGCACACGGGAAACTGAGCAATAGGACAACGCGGGTGAAACGGACAGCCGGACGGCGGATGAATAGGGGAGGGGACGTCGCCGGGCAACACGATGCGTTTGCGCTTGGATTCCGGGTCCACTTCCGGCACGGCGGAAATAAGGGCCTGCGTGTAGGGATGCTGCGGTTCACGGATCAGGCTTTTGGCGTCGGACGCCTCGACAATTTTCCCAAGATACATGACCAGGACGCGGTGGCTGATGTGCTCAACGACTGCCAAATCATGCGCGATGAACAGGTAGGCAATGCCGTGCTTTTGCTGCAAGTCGCGCAGCAGGTTGATGATTTGGGCCTGGACTGAAACGTCCAGCGCGCTCACCGGTTCATCACAGATAATGAGTTTGGGTTCCACCGCGAGGGCGCGCGCGATGCCGATGCGCTGGCGCTGGCCGCCGGAAAATTCGTGCGGATAACGTTGGGCATAGACGGGATCCAGGCCGACGGCCTTGAGCAATTCGACGATCCGTTTTTGGCGCGAGGATTTGCTGTCGACGAGTTTATGGATATCCAGCGCTTCACCCACAATTTGCTCGACCGTCATGCGGGGATTGAGCGAGCCGTAGGGGTCTTGAAAAATCATCTGGAACTTGCGCCGGCGGGTACGGAGGGCTGAGCCGCCCATGCGGGTGATGTCTTCGCCTTCGAGAGCAATTTCGCCCGATGTGGGTTCCACCAGCCGGACAATTGCGCGGCCAAGGGTGGTCTTGCCACAACCACTTTCGCCGACGAGTCCCAGGGTTTCACCGGGAGCGATAGTGAAGCTGACGTCGTCCACGGCCTTGACGGTTTCGTGGACACGGCTAAACAACCCTTGTTTGACAGGGAAATGGACCTTTAGATTTTTGACTTCCAGTAGCGCCACGGTGAAAAAGAATAGTCGGGAGGCAAAAAATTTACCAGAACGTTAATTTTGGGTGAGGAGAGGCACAAACCGTACCGCAGGTTTCCAAACCGGCTGTATCGCCGATTTCTAAATCGGCAAGTCTTGCGACGTTGTGCTGCGCACAGAAGCACCTTAATGCGGAAAGTAGCGCACGCATTAAATCGGTCCGGCGCATGACGACGTTCGGCGAGCGGGTTTGGAAACCTGCGGTACGTCGATTGCGGGGGCAGCCTATTCCCGAAACATCGCTTGTGCGAATTGCTTCGCATCAAAGGGCTGCAGATCGTCGGCCTGTTCGCCGAGGCCAATGAATTTGACCGGCAGGCCGAGTTCTTTTTGGATGGCTACAACCATTCCGCCTTTGCTGGTGCCGTCCAATTTTGTCACGACCAGGCCGGTGAGCGGGACGGATTTGTTGAATTCGCGAGCCTGGTTCATGGCGTTCATGCCCGTCGTGGCGTCGAGGACGAGCAGGACCTCATGGGGCGCGCCGGTCAGTTGTTTGCCGATGACGCGATGCAGCTTTTGAAGTTCCTGCATCAAATTGTGCTTGGTATGGAGCCGTCCGGCGGTGTCGATGAACAAAAAATTAGCCTTCCGCGCTTGCGCCGCGGTCACGGCATCGTGGGCCACGGCTGCCGGGTCCGCTCCATAGGCGCCGGCAATAACTTCGACCTTTAGTTTTTGTCCCCACAATTTGAGCTGCTCGATAGCTGCGGCGCGAAACGTGTCGCACGCTGCGAGGACCGCGGTCTGGTTTTTGGAATGGACGAAATGCGCAAGTTTGGCGCTGGTGGTAGTTTTGCCGGTGCCATTGACGCCCACGATGGACACGACGGAAATGCCGCCGGGAACTTCGCGCAGCTTTGAATCGATGGCCGTAAAGTTTTTTTCGATTTCGCCGGCGGCCACCGCAAAGACGTCCAGGCCCGCGCCGCCTTGGGTTTCGTAACCCTTTCTGACGGCGTCAACGATTTGTCCGGCCATGTCCATGCCCAGGTCGGCGCCGATCAGCGCCGCTTCAAGATCCTCCAACGACGCCGCATCGAGTTTTGGCGAACGCGTGACGATGCGTTTGATCTCGTGGACCAGCTTGTTGTGTGTTTTGGCCAGGCCGGCCTTGAATTTGTCGAAGAATCCCATTTGAGTGCGACCGGCTTATTTCGCGGCAATGGTGGAAACGGGCGTCCTCTTGCTTCGCCGTTCCTTCATTTTGAGAATATGATCGTAAGGCAATCTGACCGTGCCGATGAGGGGCTTTCCCTTGCTGAAACCGTGACAGTCGCTGCCGCCGGTAACGAGCAAATTGTATTTGTCCGCCATTTCAAGGTAGCGCTCGGACATGGCGGTCGAATGTTTTGTGTGGAAACACTCGATGCCGTCCAAACCGGCGGCGACCAGGGCGGGAATGATGCTGTCGGTGCGATTGAGCCCGGGATGGGCCATGACCGCCAGACCGCCGGCCTGATGGACCAATTCAACGGCTTCCAGCGCGGAAATTTTCGATTTGGGGACCCACGCGGGACGGCCTTTTTTTAAAAACCTTTCGAACGCTTCGTCCAGGTTTTTTACGAAGCCGGCGTTGACCATGGCGCGCGCCACGTGGGGGCGTCCGGGTGATTTGCAATTGGCCAGCGCGAAAACGGATTCAGCCTTTAAGGGCACGCCGAGTTCGTTGACCCGCGCGACCATTTCATAAATGCGGCTCTGGCGGACGACTTGAAATTTGGAGATTTCCACCAACAATTTTTCATTGCCGGTGTCGAGGAAATAACCCAAGACGTGCAGCTCTGTGTCCTCGTGCTCGGCGGTCAATTCCGCTCCTGGTATGAATTCCATTTTGACGGCGGCGCACGCCGCGGCCGCGCGCGCGCAGCCTTCGACCGTGTCATGGTCCGTCAAGGCAATGCATGACAGGCTGTTATTTTGCGCCTGGAAGACGAGTTCTTCCGGCGTCCAGGTCCCGTCGGAAAAACTGGTGTGCAGATGGAGGTCGGCAAATTTCATGGCATCTCCTTTGCCGGGCGAAGGACTTCACCGCGAATTTTATCCAGGATCCCATTGACGAACTTGCCGCTGTCCTGCGTTGAGAATTTCTTGGCGATGTCCACGGCTTCGTTGATGCTGACGACCGGGGGAATGTCGTCGCGGTAAAGCATTTCGTAAATGGCCAGGCGCATGACATTGCGGTCAACGGCGGCAATGCGATGGAACTCCCAGTTTTTGGCGTGACATTTTATTTTCTCGTCCACCGCGTCGCGGTGTTGGAGCACTCCGCGAATCAGCGGATCGGCGAACAGGCGAGTCTCGGATTCTTCGGCGGTGGGCGGTGGCAAATCCACATCCTGCCCCCAATGGGCGCTGCCCCGTTCATCGGCGATGGCGGCCGCGCGCTGATTATCCCAAAATTCGTCCAGCGCCCGTTCCAAATCCTCGGGAGGATTCAGGTCGTGCTGAAACAAAAATTGTACCGCGCGTTCACGCGCCTCGCGTCGCTTTCCCATAATTAAAACAACATACTGCATGAAAATGGGGAGAGTGGGAATAAAAAAGGATTCCGAGGGGGCCATCCGAAATACTGTTCCTGGCAGGGAAGCCACTCTTCGCATGCAGCGTGTTGCTCGTACCACGATCAAACTACAGTTGGCCGAGCCGGAAAAATTGGTTTTGTGGCGGCTCGGGAAGCCTTACCTGGATCTGATTGTTGAGCAGGGTAGGGAGGTTTGTGACCTGAGACCAAACGGCGGGCGGACCGAGATTCGTCGTGTTCAACAAGAGAAAGCCGGCAGCGTTGCTGACCCCCCAGGACAATGACAGTTGATTTCCGGTTGTGGCAATCGATAGAACAGGGAGAACGTCCGGGGCGGTGGTAACCGATTCGCCGAGTGTGTAGATCCGGTTTCGCACCACGTCCGTCACGGCCATTTTAGTGCCGTCCGCTGAAATTGCCGCCGAATTGAAATAGCCCGTCAAAGCCTCCTCGCTCCAATTGAGTCCGGAATTGGTCGACCGCCAAATCACGCCGGGGTTTCCGGGATTCTGATTAAACAGGCTCACGGCAATCAAATGGGTTCCGTCGGAAGAAGAGGCAACCGACATCCAATAATTGGTTGATGGGCTGACATTGGTCCACGTGACTCCCGAATCTGCCGATACATAGATCAAACCAGTGCCGCCAATCTGCGAAGGGCCGGCATACGCCGCAGCCACCAGTCTGGTGCCGTCTGCCGAACACGCAACTGAATACCAGACATTGCTTGGAGCGCTTGAAAGCATCCACGTCTCGCCTGAATCGGTCGAAGTATAGATTGGCCCGGGAAGAAACGAACCGTTTCCCTCCGTGGCTTCCGCCGCGGCAACTAATTTGGTGCCATCCGCAGAAGAGGCAACCGCCGACCAGGTGCTGCCAGACCAAAAGTCCGCCGGACCCTCCGGCGTAATCCACGAGCCTCCCGAATTGGCCGACAAATAAATTGAGCCGAAAATCCCGCCGTACCCGACTGCGACCAGATTGGTTCCGTCAGCGGAGGACGCTACGTAGTATTGATCATTCGATATGAGCACGTGCTGCTGCCACGTAGCTCCCGAATCGGGAGACGTGTAAACGTCTCCTGAGCCGGATGCAATTATTTTGGTTCCGTCCGCGGAACAAGCGACTGAAGCTGATGGAACGGAGTTCAGGAACAACCAGGTCAGCCCCGCGTCCAGCGACTCGTAAATACCGTTATCGGCTGCGGCGATCAATCGGGTTCCATTGGACGAGCAAGCGATCGATCGCCATGTCTCAGCCGGTGCGCCGGTTTGTGTCCAGGTCTGTGCCGGTCCCGACGACGGACAAAAGTAGAATGCCATCACGCTAAGGAAGCACAAAACCGGCAGCCTGTTTTTCATAACTAGCGACCCTAACACTCACTGTGAAGGTGGGCAAGTGGCGTCCGAATGGCCAGACAGAAAATGCTTGCAAACGGTTCCCTGACTTTTTACTTATTAGAAATTAGTTTCCGATTAAGACGACCGTTCAAGCCTTATTATCAATAATGAAAATGAATCGCTGTTTAAAATCGTTCAGTGTGGTTTTGGTCTCCATTAGCTGTTTTCTGGGGCAATTTTGTGCGGGCGCTCCCCGTGCGGCCCGCGCCGTTCGTGCAATGAATGTTGACGCGGTTGCCATCATTGGCGCGCAGGATCCCGACGCGCTGAAAGTGCCGGAAGTTTCCGGGCCGGAACTTTGGAAGGACCCGGCGCAACCGGTGGATGCGCGAACGCAGGATCTGATCAGCCGTATGTCGCTCGCCGAGAGGGCATCCCAATTGATGGCGGATGCCCCGGCGCTGCCGCGATTGGGCATACCCGCTTATAGTTATCGGAATGAATGCGCGCACGGTGTGGCGGACGCGGGCGTCGCCACGGTTTTTCCGCAGGTGATCGGGATGTCGGCCACTTGGGACCCGGCACTGATCCAAACGGAAGCGGACGCGGCAGCGACCGAAGCGCGCGCCAAGTTCAACGATTACACCCGCGGTCATCATGGGAATACCATCATCCATCACGGCCTGAGTTTTTACGCGCCGAACATTAACATCGTGCGCGACCCGCGCTGGGGCCGTGGCCAGGAAACTTTTGGTGAAGACCCGTTTTTGACCTCGCAAATGGCTGTGGCGTTTATCGATGGGATGCAAGGGGACAATCCGAAATATATGAAGACGATCGCTTGCGCCAAGCACTTTGCCGTGCACAGCGGGCCGGAGCCCTTGCGCCGGAGCTTTAACGCCACGCCGCCGGAAAGCGACCTTTATAATACCTACCTGGTGGCATTTCAGGCAGCGGTGCAGCAGGGACACGTCGGCTCGATCATGGGTTCCTACAACGCGCTGAACGGCACGCCCAATTGCTGCAATCCTTTTCTCCTGACTGACATTTTGCGCAATCAATGGGGCTTTGACGGTTTTGTGGTGTCCGATGGCGGCGCAATCCAAAACATCTGGCGGTTTCATAAATACGTGGCAACTCCTGAAGAAGCTGCGGCGGTGGCCGTAAAAGCCGGCTGCAATCTGTTCTCCGGGACAATCATGACTGGGCGCTATCCGGATCGCTGCTTTATGGTGTTGGGTCAAATGCTCAAGGAGAGTCTTCTAACGGAACAGCAGATTGACGGCGCCCTGGCGCGGACCCTGGCGGCGCGGTTCAAATTGGGATTGTTTGACCCGGCGGAAGACGTTCCGTGGTCCAATGTCGGTATTGACCAGAACGACACTCCGGAACACCGGGCGCTGGCGCTTAAGGTGGCCGAAGAGTCGATTGTCTTGTTGAAAAACAACGGCGTGCTGCCGATTCATCGTGCCGGTATCAAACGGATTGCCGTCATCGGGCCGAATGCCGACGCGGGCAAAATGCTTTACGGTAATTACAATGGCACGTCATCGCAGCCGGTGACGATTCTGGACGGGATCAAGGCCGCAGCCGGTCCGGACATCGAAGTCACTTACGCCGCCGGATGTCCGCTGGCGGTAAAGAACGATCATTCGAATCAGCCCGCTCCCGACATGACGGCGAATGCCGTCGCGGCGGCGAAGGCGGCGGATTTGGTGATTTATGTGGGCGGATTGGATTCGACCCTCGAGTGCGAGGAGCACGACGTGGATTACCAGGGCTTTTTGGGCGGCGACCGGACGCGCATTGAATTGCCGGCGGTGCAGGAAGATTTGCTAAAAGCGTTATATGCGACGGGCAAACCGGTAGTGGTCGTCAATTGTACCGGCAGCGCGATTGCGATGCCGTGGGAAGCTGGCCATCTGCCGGCGATTGTCCAGGCATGGTACCCGGGCGAGGAAGGTGGAAAAGCCGTGGCCGAAGTGCTGTTTGGCGATGTCAATCCGGCGGCCCGATTGCCGCTGACGTTTTATCAGTCCACGGCGGACCTGCCAGATTTCGAAAACTATTCAATGAGCAATCGCACGTACCGGTATTTCAGCGGCAAACCGCTTTATGCTTTCGGTTATGGATTAAGCTACACGACATTTAAATATTCAGGCGCCAAACTGGCCGATGCGACGGTCAGCTCGGACAATACGATTCATCTTTCATTCACTCTCAAGAACGCAGGCCGGTACGATGGCGATGAAGTGGCGCAGGTCTATTTCCACAATCTCCATTCGCCGGCGGCGGAGCCGAAGCTGGTTTTGTGCGGTTTCCAGCGGGTGCATGTCGCGCGTGGCGGCAAGGCGTCGGTCACGCTTGACATACCGGTGAAGCAATTCCGCTATTGGGATGGGACAAAAAAACAATTTACGGTGGACTCAGGCAAATACGAATTGCTCATCGGCGCGGCCTCGGATGATATCCGGCTTAA
>DASXFM010000173.1:0-6629 GCA_036489615.1 Verrucomicrobiia bacterium
GGGCAGCGCGCGCTATGCTTTTTTGAAGAAAAGAGCTTTTGCGATTTTTCGTGTCGAAAACTCGCACCTTTTGGAGTTGAAACAAGTTATTAAGATGTTGCAAAACAATGCTTTGCGCACTTTTAGTTGGATAAAACGGGGGGTGGGGGGAGGTAGCGCGACTATGCTTGATAGTGTTGGATTAACTTTTAGTAAGTGCGATTCAACTTTGATTGCAGGGGTTTTTGCGTGGATTTCAACCACGGAGGGACACGGATGAACACGGATTTCTTCACAGAAGCGAACAGAGATAACGAAGGGGCTGTAGCGGGGTTGGCCACGCGTGTGTGTGACCGCCGGATGGGGCGAGTGGCCACGCGTGTCTCCTTGCGGGCCGTTCCTACCGCCCCAAAATGTCAGCGCATTTTTCATGCGATGACGATTTTATCCCAGGGAGGAGGAAATCGTTAGTTCGTTACTAACCCTAAAATGTTGTTGAGTATTTTACGGGGCCTCGAGGCGGAAGAATTGTTCTGAGCCGGTGACTGAGTTTGTCCAGGGGCTAGCCGCGCCGGAAACGGTAGTATAAGGACCGTTGACGGTTGGTGCGGATTGCAGGGAGAAGGCAGGATTTCCCCAAGTCAGCACGATATTACCGTTGCCGGGCATGATATTTGATGGAATAGGACCAAGGCTTAAGGCAAAGACGGTGCCGTTTCCACTGCTACCGCCACTGGAGGTGGTTCCGTATAAAGTATTACCGGATAATACGAGACCGTCACCATCCGGAGTTGCGCCGTCCCACCCGCCGCTGAAGTTGTAGAGCGTGATAAAACCGGTGCCGTCAGTATTGATGGCAAAGACAGTTCCGAAGCCACCACTGCCGCCGCTCATTGTGGTGCCATATAAAACATTGTTGGACAGGACGAGACTGCCAACGGGGTTGGCACCGTCATAACCGTTGAAAATATACAGATTCGTGAAATCGCTGCCGTCGGTGTTGACGGCGAAGATGGTGCCATACCCTCTGTCTAAATCGTATTCGGTGGTTCCGTAGAGAGTGTTTCCAGATAGGATTAGAGTCGCGAGAGGACTAGAACCATTCGTTCCGCTAAAGTTGAAAAAATTGGTGTAGCCGGTGCCATCGGTGTTGATAGAGAAGATGACTCCATAATCACTGCTGCCACCCCCCCTCGCCGCCCCATAAAAGGTATCGCCATTCAATGTTAATCCCGCAGCCGGTGATAAACCCGTGTTAAAACTGAAATTATAAAAGTTGGTAGGTCCGGCTCCGTTGGTATTCACAGTGAAGATCTCTCCCTCAAAACCGCTGCCGCCGAATTGGGTTGTTCCAAAAAGAATTCCATTAGTCAGCACAAGGCTTGCTTGCGGATCTTCGGTCGTCCCCAGGTTGACGATGTTTCTGAACCCACTACCATCGATATCTAACGTGAATACTTTCGAGCTTCCGGATCCACTATAAAGATTGGCTGCCTGATAAACTACCGCCAAGGTCGTCCCATAAAGCAGATCGCCGGACAAGGTCAAGCCGGCCCAGGGAGTGCCACCGATCAGGCTCTGGAGATTGGTAAAGGTGGTTCCATCCATGTTGACAGCAAAGACTGTTCCGCTGCCTTTAACGCCGCCGGCGGAGGCCGTTCCATAAAGCGTATTCCCGGATGATACCAGGCCAGCCACAGGCAAGGCGCCGTCTCTATTGGTAGTTGCGTAACTTGTAGAGGTGGTAAAAGAATAAAGCGTGGTTGAAGAACCACCTCCGCTGCCCATGGAAAATATCGTCCCATTTCCTGATATCAGCGGCGGGGTGCCTTCTCCCGTGCCATACAAGATCGCTCCATTTCCAGACAAAACGACGCCCGCTGGGGGATAATTGGCGCCAGACGTGTTCAGGATGCTATAGCCGGAAAATGTTAAACCGGGGCCACTCAAGTTGATTTTGAAAACAGTTCCCTGGTTGGGAACAGTAGCCGAACCCAGATTACAGGTTCCATACAACGAATAAGACGAGGCGCTGTTGCTAAAGACCGCTAACCGTGATTCGCAATCAAACCCGTCACCCGCATTCGTCCCGAAATTGTAGAGGACATTGAAACCCGTACCATTGGTGGCAATCAAAAAGACCGTTCCGTCATAGGCAACGCCGCCTTCATAGGTTGTTCCGCACAGAGCGTTCCTGACCAGCGCCAATCCTGCCTGGGGATCGGCGCCGTTGGTCAAGCTGAAGCTGAACAGATTGGTGAATCCCATGCCGTTGGTATTGATGGCGAAAATGGTTCCCCATCCATTGCCACCGTTGACGGTAGTTCCATAGAGGGTATTAACAAGCAAGAGCAGATTTGCCTTGGGGTTGGCCCCATTGGTGTAGGCAAAATTGAAGAGATTGGTAAAACCGGTCCCGTTGGTGCTGATGGCAAACAACGTGCCCGCGCCATACGCGCCGCCCTTGCTTGTTGTGCCAAAGAGCGTGCCGCCGGATAATACCAAACCCGCCTGCGGAGCCGCTCCATTTGTGAAGGCAAAGTCAAAAAGATTCGTAAAGCCTGTCCCGTTGGTGTTCACGGCGAAAATAGTTCCCCCGCCATATGTGCCGCCTCCTGCGGTCGTGCCAAACAAGGTTTGGCCAGAGGCCACCAAATCTGCTTGAGGCGCCGCCCCATTTTTGCCATTGAAAGTGTAAAGATTGGCAAACCCTCTGGATAGTGAATAGACGAACACTGTTCCGACATTGTTACTGCCACCGGCAGCGGTTGTCCCATAAAGGGCATTGCTGAACAACAACAAGTCGGCTTGCGGGTAATAGCCTCCTGCCATGGGCGTGTTAAAAGTACCCGGCGAAAAAGTGTAGAGGTTGGTAAAAACAATAGCCCCCGTGTTGATGACCGGCAATAGGGCCAGCATTATGAGGAGAATGAGACGGGCTTTCATCACATTTGCTGATTGTTCGTATTTTAGCATAGGCGCCTTAAATGAAAAGCATTTAACGAATTCGACCGTCCGGACGTTCGAGTCCTTTGGGGAAAGTGTCAAAATTTAATTCGATTGCCGGTATCAAGTAAGGCATTTTGGACGGTCTGAAACCGACCGAGCCAATCTCAAAAACATTCGCCGATGACCGGTATTCCACCGGAAATCTCGTGCGCCGTTTGCTGGCCCTGGCCTGGCGCTTTCGTGGCGATTGCATCTGGTCGGTGGTATTGAGCCTCGCCTTGTTGTTGCTGGGGATCGTCGGCCTCAAATTGCTCGGTGTGGTCATTGACGTGATTCACCACGCCATGAACCCGTCCGGGACCCCGCCGCCCGCGTATCCCTTTGGCTGGCATCCGCCCGCCGATTGGTCGGCCCTGCAAATCGTGACGGCCCTGGCGCTGGCCATCGTGGCGCAAGCCATCATCCGCGCAATCCTGACCTACAGTTATAACATGGTGACCGCCCGCTTGACGCAGGGAGAAATCGTGCCGGAACTGCGCGCGCAGCTTTACGCCAAACTCCAGCGGCTCAGCTTCAGTTTCTTTGATGTGCACGGCTCCAATTCCATTTTCAACCGCGTGACGGGAGACGTGCAAAACACCCGCCTGTTTGTAGATGGCGTGTTGTTGCAGGGCGTGAACATGATTCTAACACTGATTGCGTACGCGTTCTTTATGTGGCGCATCCAGCCGGCGCTGACCGTGGCCTGCCTGTGCGTGTCGTTGCCGTTGTGGTGGCTGTCACATTTCTACTCGGCGAGATTGCGCCCGGGCTACCTGCGTAACCGTGAACTGACCGATCATATGATTTTGCTGTTCAGCGAAAGTGTGCGTGGCATGCAGACGGTGAAAGGCTTCGCCGCCGAACCGCACCAGTTGCGCCGGTTCGAGGAAGCAAACGACATGGTCTCGTCTCAACAACGGAAAATCTTCTGGGACCTTTCGATTTTCACGCCCGCCACGCAAATGCTGTCGCAATTGAGCCTCGTGATTCTGTTCGCCTACGGCGGCTGGCTTTATGTGGAGGGGAAAATTCCGTTGGGCAGCGGCCTGGTGGTATTCGCGGGCTTGCTGCAACAGTTTACCGGGCAAGTGGCGACGATTTCGACCATCGCCAACTCAGTGCAACAAAGCCTGGCGGCGGCGCGGCGGGTGTTTGAAGTGATGGATACGCCGGTGGAAGTGCAGAGCAAGCCCAACGCCATCAAGCCTGGCCGGCTTTCGGACAAAATCGTTTTTGAAAACGTCACCTTCGGTTACACGCCGGGAAAACCGACACTTGATGGCATCTCCTTTGAGGCCAGGCCGGGGCAGATCATCGGCATCTTCGGGATGACCGGCGTGGGTAAGAGCACGCTCCTGGGCCTGCTGCCGCGATTTTACGATCCTCAGCAGGGGCGTCTCCTTATCGATGGGAATGACTTGCGTGACCTGGATTTGGATGCCTATCGCCGCCAGGTTGGCATCGTCTATCAGGAAAGCTTTTTATTTTCCAACACGGTGACGGCGAATATCGCCTTCGGCCATCCGCACGCAACGATGGAGCAAATTGAGCGGGCGGCACGCATCGCCTCCGCCCACGATTTCATTTCAGCGTTGCCGAAGGGTTATGAAACCGTGCTGGGAGAATCCGGGGTGGATTTGTCCGGCGGACAGCGGCAGCGGCTGGCCCTGGCGCGGGCGTTGTTATTGCAGCCGCCGATTTTGATTTTGGACGACCCGACGGCATCGGTGGACGCACGGACAGAAAACGAAATCGTCACCGCCTTGCGTGAGGCGATGGCCGGGCGGACAACATTTGTGGTGTCGTCACGTTTGAGCCTGTTGCGGCGCGCGGACATGATCCTGGTTTTGGAGAATGGACGGCTCACACAGACAGGCACCCACGATGAGCTGGCGCATCGTCCGGGGGTTTACCATGAGACGGCGTTGCTGCAAATCATGGACCTCGACCGGCCGGAAGGGAAAGCTGCATGAACCGGTTTAACTGCCAGGTAAGGCAGGCATCTTGCCTGCCGGTAAGAGCGGCTTCCAGCCGCGCATCTCACTTTTTATTAATTCTCACAGTTTCGGGCAGGATGCCCGAAAAACTGGCAGGCAAGATGCCTGCCTTACGTGGAAGGATAGCATGAGCGCAACGGCAAAACCAAAAGCGCCCGAAGCGCCGCAGGTCTATTCGGCGCGGGAAGCGATCACGTATTATCATCCGGACGAGCGTGAGCCAGATCAGGCGCCCTTACAGGGCCGGCTCATCAAACGGATTTTCAGTTATACGAAACCATACGCGGCCCGGCGGAATGCCTTGTTCGTTTTGACCTTCCTGCGCGGTTTGCAATTACCGGCGCTGGCTTATTTGATTGCGGCCACCATCAACGGCCCGATTACGCATCGCGATCTATCGAAGATTTATCTGTACGCAGGTGGATATTTTGCCCTGGCGCTGTTCATGATTGTGACGCTGCATTTTCGCCAGCGGTTCGCGCTGGAGTTGGGGGAGGCCGTGGTGCATGACATGCGATCGGAGTTGTTTCGCAAACTGATGACCATGCCGATGTCGTTTTACAATCAGACGAAGTTTGGCCGCATCATCAGCCGGATGACCTCGGACATCGATAGCGTGCGCGCGGGGGTGCAGGACGTGGCGTTTGTGCTGGTGGTAAACGGATTCCAGATCGCTGGTTCCGCGGCGCTGATGGCGTGGTATAACTGGAAGTTGTTTTCCCTGATGATCATGCTGGCGCCGATCATCTGGGTGGTGAATGAAAATTACCGGCACGAAATGAGCCGGCGTTTGCGCAAGGTGCAGGAGTCGTGGAGCCGCGTCTCTTCGACGCTGGCCGAATCGGTCAGCGGCATTCGCGTGACGCAGGCATTTGTGCGGCATGAGGTGAATGCGGGATTTTTCCGCAAGCTCATCGACGTGCATGGAGAGAATAACGTGGGCGTGGCGCAGGCATCGGCGGTGTTTGTGCCGCTGTTACAATTGAAAAGCCAGGTTTTCCTCGGTGCGATGGCGTTCTTCGGGGCGTTCGGCGTATTGAAATGGCACGGCTGGCTGCACATGGAAGTGGGCGATTTGGTCATGTTCTTTTTCCTGGCGAACCTGTTTTTCGACCCGGTACAAACAATCGGCAACCAATTGAACCAGGCGTTCATGGCGATGGCCGGGGCGGAGCGGTTGTTCCGCATGCTGGACCAGCCGCCGGAATGGGTCGACGCGGCCGACGCCAAATCCACGCCGCTCATTAAAGGCCGGGTGGAGTTTCAAAATGTCCGCTTCGAATATGTAGCTGGCCGCCCGGTGCTCCAGGACATTTCGTTCATCGCCGAGCCAGGCCAAACGGTGGCGCTGGTTGGGCACACCGGCAGCGGCAAGACAACCATGGTGGGTCTGTTGCAAAAGTTCTATCTGCCGGCCAGCGGACGGGTTCTAGTTGACGGGTTGGATTTAAATGCGATGACGAGCGATTCCCTGCGCTCACAAATGGGCAGCGTGCAGCAAAATAATTTTCTCTTCAGCGGCACCGTGCTGGACAATATCCGTTTTGCTAAACCGGAAGCGACGGAAGCGGACGTGTACGCGACGCTAAAGTCATTGGACTGTCTGGACTTGCTGGAATCGTTGCCGGGGAAGTTGCAGACGCCGGTAACGGAACGCGGGGC
>DASXFM010000180.1:0-22934 GCA_036489615.1 Verrucomicrobiia bacterium
TTGCCCCGGGCTATTATCGTCCGCCCTATCAGGGCTTTCAGTTTGCCGCTTCGCAGATGGCGTTGACAATTTTACTGACATTTTCCGGCGCTATGTTAATTTTGATGGCAGCTATTTGTCCGGTGGTGTAATGGTAGCACAAGGCTCTTTGGAGGCCTTTGTCATGGTTCGAATCCATGCCGGACAGCCACTCTAATTTTCGATTTTGGATTTCCGATTTGCGATTTGGGCTCGTCCGCAGATCAAACAGATTTTCGCGGGTCTTTTATTACAGATCTTTCTTCCTAATCTCCGAAATTTACGGATAAATCATTCGCCACCAAACCACACGTTAACCCTCTGTTAACCCCCCTGTTAATGATTTGTTAACCTTTAAGCCGTTGATTTTAAACGATGTAACCGATGTTAACCCTTTTCAAACTCATACCATCATCGCAACCGCATTAGACTAGTCAGGCCAATTCAAAAGAACAAAAGAAAGACCCCCGATGGCCGGGCGGAGGCGAAATTTGGATTGCCCTTTCAGGGCGCGATGCTTCGTGGCCTGGTTCCGAGGGCGTTGCCCTCGGCTACGATGGGGTTGCGGTTTCAGCGCGGCAATCTGGATGGCGGACAAACTTTGCTGGATTTTTCCGCGAAATAGTCAGCGCCTCGAAAGCTTTCGGGGGCTGCTATGCCAGCGGGATACGTCCGCAAGTGGCGACGGGCCGTCGCCACCCCGATGGCGGCTTCCAAAGGCATAGGTTAATTCGATCCACCCTTCCAAATAAGTGGCACGAGAGTCCAAACGGACGCCAAAAGTGCTATTCTTTACGAAGATTATTTATTTTATCGATGGACTCCTGAATCTGTGATTTGAGGCCCACCGAATTGATACTCTTATCATCAGCGAGAAGATCGAGCGCTTTCTGGAAGTCCGGGAGCGCCCCGGTCAAATCATTTTCCTGGGCCTTGATGAGGCCGCGATGGAATAAAACGCTGGGATCATCGGGATCAAGGGCGAGGGCCTGGTTTTCATCCGCCAAGGCGCCAGTTGGGTCGCCCCGGTCCAATTTAATGAGCCCCCGGGAAGCATAAGGCGGAGCGAAATCCGGCTGGACGTGAATGGCGTCGTTATAATCGGCCAGGGCGCCTTTCAAATCGCCGTTCATGGATTTGATGAGGCCGCGTTTCCAGAAGACGAAGGCATTGTCCGGTTGGACGGCGATCGCATTGCCATAATTGGCGATGGCGCTCTTCGAGTCATTCGTCAGCATGGCGGCAAAGGCGATGGTGCAATAGGTGTTAACCAAGTTGGTCTTGACTGAATATTCAGAATCCGGCCCGGGATTCATCTTCAATGCGGTTTTGAAATCGGCGATCGCATCCGGCCAATCACGCTCCCGTTTCTCCGCCTCGGCGCGATAGACATAGGCGCTCGAATTCGTCGGCTGGGTTTGAATGACCTTCGTGTAATCAAAGATGGACTCTTTCAGGTCGCTGGAGAATTGGTCGAAATTACCACCCTGGCCGTCCAGGGCGCTGCGCGCGTATCTGATGTAACCCATATTTTCATATGCGGCCGCGAAATTGGAATCCAGCCTGACGGCGTTGCTGTAATCCAAAATGGCGTCGTCCAAATCGAAAGTGGACTCGATATTTCCACTGTTAAAGTAAGCCACGGGCGAATTCGAAAGGAGCGCCAGATATTTGACCCGGTCAGACGCCTGATCGTCCGCATCCCCTTTTTTGATTTCGGCGAATCGTCGGTTGAACAAGACATCCGTGTAATCAGGTTTCAATTCAATCGCTTTATTGTAATCGACGATCGCGCCGTCAAGGTCGCCTTTGATGAACTTCGAATTCCCACGACTGCCATAAGCGATTGCGAAATCCGGCTTGAATTCGATGGCCTGATTATAGTCCGCAATCGCTCCATCGTAATCGCCTCGCTGGCTCCTGACATTGCCGCGATCCAGGTAGGCATTCGCATAATTGGTTTGCAGCGCCAATGCCTGATTGTAATCAGCGATGGCAGAATCGAGTTCGCCTTTGGCGCGTTCCGCATTGCCACGATCATTGTAGGCTTCGGCCACGTCCTGGTTTAACTGGATGGCCTTGGTATAATTGGAAATAGCGCCGTCAAAATCGCCTTTGCCCTGCAGCAAGTCGCCACCCTGCACCAGACCGCAAATCGCGGGGCTTTTCATCAGGAGCAAAAGTAAAACAACGCTCAGGGCCTTTTTCATAGGATTCAGGGTTACGTCTTTCTTTCCAAATCAGCAGGACTGATTGTGCTGCATCGCGCCCGCTCGCACAACAAATTCACCTCTTGTCATGGTCCGAATCCATGACGGATAGACATTTCAATTCAAAAGGAAAAATTAAAAAGGAAAAAGGTAAAGCTGAGAACCCGGATCCTCCCCGATGCCTCACGCAAAGTTCGCTGAGGACGCAAAGGAGAGCCCCGAAAGCTTTCGGGGCTTCTACGCATGCGGGACACGGTCCGCAAGTGGCGACGAGCCGTCGCCACCCCGTTGACGGCCCCCAAAGGCACAGGTTAATTCGATCCATCCTTCCAAATGGGTGGCGCGAGAGCCCAGGCGGACAAAAGATCAGGAGAAAGGCCCCCCAATGGCCAGGCCGAGACGAAATTTGGATTGCCCTTTCAGGGCGCGACGCTTCGTAGCCTGGTTCCGAGGGCGTTGCCCTCGGCTACGATGGGGTTGCGCTTTCAGCGCGGAACTTGTGCCTCGTTCTGTCGTTACTGGCTCAATACGCCGCGATAAAATCTGTGGGGATAGACAGGCGAATTCGGGTCCGTAAAATCGTAAATGCCCGCGCTGTTGGTCAGAATAGGCGTCCAGACGGTCAGATTGGTACTGGCCTGGACGATATTTGTCACACCCGGAACACCGTAAAGCCGGGCTTGAAATTGCCCTCCTGAGAGCCATTTTGAATTGATCAGTTGGGGAGTATTGAAATTCACCTGATCGTTCCAATGGCCGATGAAATAAGAAGCTTTATTTCCGATGGTTCTGAAAGAGCCGCCGGCGTAAAGATCATTGCCGGATGAATAAAGGCCAAGAACGGTTGAATTGCCGCCACTGCCCAGCGCCCACCAATTATTGCCGTCCCATCGCGCAATGCGGCTGGCTGCGACGCCGCCCATATTGGTGAATGTGCCGCCGGCATAAAGGTTGGTGCCAATGGCCGCCAGCGTATCCACGTAACCGCTGCCCACAACACCGCTGCCCACTGTATGCCAATTTGCTCCGTCCCACATGGCAATATGGCTGGCCGCGATGCCGCCGGCGTTGGTGAAATAGCCCGAGACATAGAGGTTTGTTCCGATCACAGCCATATCCAGGACATTGCTGTTGACGCCCGTGCCCACAAGCGTCGCGAACCCGCCGTGATTAATACAAAAGATGTCGGGACAACTCGTCGCATCCATGATGAAATTTTGATCGCCCTGGGCATAGTTGAATCGTCCTCCCACATAAATATTGCTGCCCACAGCCGCGATCGCGTCCATCGTGATGTCCGGCGTATTGAATGGCTCGGAAAAGAAGGCATTGCTGGTACTGAGTTCGTTATACCAATTGGCGCCATCCCAACGCATAAAAATCGGGGAAAAATAATTCGGCCCGCTGCCCTCCAGCGAGGCGCCAACAATGTATAATCCTTCCGGACGTATGAGCATATTGGCCACGACGCCGCCCGGTCCGCCGCCGAGGGCGGACCAATTCGCTCCGTTCCAAAACGCGATGTTTGCCGCGCCCGCACTGCCAGCCGTATTAAATTGACCACCAACGTAGACGCCATTTGTAGCCATCGCCAGCGAACGAACGATGGTCAGGCCGCCCGCCGGACCGATGCCGCTGCCGAGAGGATACCAACTCGTACCGTCAAAGCGGCCAACGTAATTGGCAGCGGTTTGGCCGGCAGCTGAGAACAAGCCACCGGCAAACAAATTGGTTCCATTACCCGCCATGGCAAACACGGAACTGGACAGGCCATTCAGACGTCCGCCGGGCCCGATCGCGCTCCAGGCCGCTCCATTCCACGAGGCCAATCCATTCGCAATGACCCCGCCGGCCAGCAGGAAATTGCCGCCGACGTATAGGTTCGTGACATTTGAATAGACGCGCGTGATGGTGGAACTGACGCCCGCTCCCAACGCAGACCAGGTCGAGCCATTCCACGCGGCAATATTCGTCGCCGCCACGCCGCCGGCGCTGGTGAAGGAGCCGCTGGCATAAACTGCGCCGTTGAATACGGCGAGGCGCGTTACGTCGCTAAACGGAGAACCGCCGGCAAGGCCGCCACCGACTTGGGACCAAGCCGAGCCATTCCACTGGGCGATGCCGCTGGCGGTTGTCGCACCGACCTGGCTAAACACACCCCCGGCGAAGATGTTGCCGCCATTGAATGCCAAAGCGTAAACGGCGCTGCTGAACGGGCCACCCAGGCCCGACCAACTGGAGCCGTTCCAGACGGCCAGATTGGTAACCAATAACGAGCCCGAATTGGTAAACGCTCCTCCAGCATAGACCAGTCCGTTTTGTATCGCGACAGTCTCGACAGCGCTGCCGTTGCCGGGAAGTCCCACGCCGCCTCCCAGCATATGCCACGCGGATCCATCCCATGAAGCGATATTGGTGGCGACGCCGCCGTCCGCTGTGGAATTGGTGAAAGCTCCAGCTACGTAAAGATTGTTTCCGGACACAGCTAATCCGGCCAGCGAGCCGCTGAATCCCACGCTGCTCCAGTTGGCGCCATCCCATCTCGCCAAACCATTGGCCGCAACGCCGCTGACGTTAGTAAAGCTGCCGGCGATATAAAGGTAATTCCCCACAACGGCCATGTCGTAAACGATGGCCTGGGGATATCCATAAACTTGTCCGATCGCGTTCCATTGGGCACCATTCCAGGCTTCGACCGGCGCATTGGTGGAAGGGGTGAACAATCCGCTGGCGTAGATTTGACCGTTTTGCGTTGCGATAGAGAGAATCTCTCCGCCCGGCCCCGGCCAGCCAAATTGAGCATCCCAATGTTCGTCGCCGGGGACAGCCCGCAAAGAGGTCAAAGAAATCAGGAACGTAGCCACAATGAATGAAATAAGTTTTTTCACGGTATAATCTGAGTTGATAATCCCAAAGGCGCAGAAACGGCCCATAAAATCAAGTGAAATTGATTTCGAGACTGCGGCCTTGCAGGTCTTTTTGATGAGAAGTGATGTCCCGATTGTGAATGTTTGATGGAGATAACGGCGAAGAGGGGACACGCGATTTTAAGATTATTGAGCGGCTTTACGAACTGTCAAAATTGCCGCCAGCCTTGGACTGGCGCGGCCGAGTATCACTTCTAAAGGTCCACTGGCATCGAGAGAGCGATTCGACTTCGGATAACCAACGCCATTCGAAAGCGGTGTCGCGCTTCGCTTGCCACCGCACTCCAAGACGCAAGCGTGCGAACCGGGAATTTCCAGGTGCCTGGCTCGACCAGTGATTTGGGGATCACCAAGGCCGATCAGATTGTTGCGCGAAACAGTCAGAGCGAACTCACGTTTGCTGCTACGCCAGACATTTTTAGTTGCCCGGATTGGCGGCCTGGGCGCGCTCGGGCACCCAACCGAATTGCACCGTTCTGATGTCCTGGGGAGTATTGCGCCAGACGATACCGATGTATTGGCGTGTCGTCGTCAGGTAGTGCGCCGTGACCGTGACCATGAACGTGCGGCTATGGACGTCGCAATATTGGCCCGCACTTTGAACCACTTCCGGGCTAACACCGGCGCGCTGGACATCGCCGGCGCTGCGATAGGGCGTGTCGTCGCTCGTGCCGTCGGCGCCGTCGGGGCCGGAGCGCGTTTTGATAATGGCCTCGGCGGTCGCCGCGTCCACGCCGGGGAGGCATTGCAGAACGTTGGCGTCCGCGGTATTGATGTTGATTCGGCCATCGGAAAAGGGAGTGAAAACGTCCCTGAGTCCGAATGCGTAACCGTTGTTTTCAAACGGAGAACCGCCGAATCCTTTGGGCGCGGCGGTCTTGGGACCGCTACCCTGGCCCGTGTACATTTCCCAGTTCACGCCCTTGACCAATAACAATTCGCCAATGTCGTCCATGGGCGCTTCCTTGCAGTAATAAGGTGGATTTAAACTTAGATAATACTGATTCTTCGCCCCGGAGAGCCGCGGATTATCGCCTTGCTGAACCCAATCGAGGATGGAATCGGAAACAATCGGGATGCTGTTTGCATCCACGCCCATCGCCGTAAGCACCTGCTGGAGCAACTGTGGATTGACGGTATTGATGTTAATCTTGCGTTCCAGGTCGGTGATTTTCAGGGACACCCAGCCGTCGCCGATTTGGAAATGGTCCATCGAAATGCCCGCCAGCGGGCTGTTGGTTTCACCGGGGCCGCCGGGGCCACCGGCCCAAAATTCGTCCAGGGAATCGTAAGGCTCGTTCGGGACATTGGCTTCCTGGGCCAGAATCCACTTGGCGAGTTCCATGCCGGAACGTCCCAGCCAAAGCAGTTGCGGCTGGCTTTGGGATTTTACGGCGAGCTTAATGTCCACTTGCATGGAATACCAAAGCAACGCGGCATTGGCCGAGAGCACAAAAACCGCCAGCAACGCGATGATCAGCGCAAAGCTCTGCGTCGGGGTTTGGGGGCGGAGGTTGAGTTTCATTGGCTACGGTGCATGCGATGGCGAATCCGCCGGTAGAAGCGGAGGACCAAGGTTTGGGGGCTCGCCTTCCATGGAAATAGACTGGGGAGTCATCGCGCCCCCGGCGCCGGACTGTCCATTTCCCGGGCTATTGCCCTGCTGCCCATTTTTGAATAATTGTTGGCCACCGATATAATTGCCGCCGCTGTTCGGCGTTTGCACGGCGGTCGGCATGGTCGTGGAAGGGAATGATACCAGGCGGGTGACGACCTGTGCCGGACCGGCGCCGACATCGCCAAAAACCAGAGTCACGCGCACCAGCGGCGGGATGACGTTGGTGGCGTCCCATGCGGTATCCCACTGCATGGTGTTGGTGTCCCAGCATTCAACCAAAAAAGTGCTCACGTTTCTCGCCAGAACGAGCGGGTTATTTTGTTCCACCGTACTCATGTCCATGAGCATGGGATTTTGCCGAAGCACGAGGTCCTTCCCTTTGCCGCCATCATCGGCCTGGAGCGAATAAGTCACCCGCCGCATATGATAATCCATGGCCATGCCGCCCGGGCTGTTGTTGATGAATTCGCCGCTGCGCGGAAAGTTATCCGGCAAATAGGAAGTGAAACTCAACTCCGGCTGGTCGCCGTTTTGCAGAATAAAGAGGTAATAATCAATCGAGGCCTGATGGGATTGAATGCAGGTGAGCGAATCCTCCAGCGTCCCCATGGCGATGCGTTCGCGCTGTAACTGCGCCGCTTTTCCCTTTCCGACAGTGGTCGCGCGAATGACCAGAACCCAGGTGGCATACAGCGCGCCCATTAACATCGTAAAAATGGCCATCGCCAGCATGATCTCGACGAGGGTGAAGCCGCCACGGCGCTTTCGAATGCGGAATGCGGAGCCCTGGCCCATCGATGTTTCGTTAGTTCTCAACGTTGCATGTAGCCGAAGTCCAGGCTGCCCGGCGGCGATTGCGGGGCGAAAAACAGGACGTCCATTTTTGAAAGCACCGGTTTGCCGGGGGTATCGCTCGTCACGTAAATTTCCGCATCGTACAGGTGGTTTGATTCCACTTCCTTGATTCCGTAGATGTAAGCATATCCTTTGTAGTTATCGCCGAGAAATTCGCTTAAGTCGCCTGAAGTGCCCTGGACTTCGATGAGAGAATTGGTTTGCGCGATCTGGCTGGCGACAACGCCCGCGTCGACCATCGGCTTGTTGAGCAGGCGCGCGTCACGCATCACGCTGGCGACCAGCCCCAAGATCGCAAAAACGCCAATGCAGAAAACGGCGATGGCGATCATGACTTCCATCAAGGTAAATGCGGAAAACGGAATGCGGAATGCGGAATGCGGAATGGCCGTTTTCGAATGACTTACCGTGAGAGTTCCGCCCGCTGTACGGGCGGTGACGGCGCAGCGCGCCGTCCCTACCAGACGAATGGTCCGTCGAAGCTTCATTGTAATTGCTTGATGGTTGGCAGGGCGGTGGTCAGTTCGAGGGAGATCATTTCGCGCTCGCCGCCGCACCACAGAATCAAGGTCATTTCGTCGCAGGTGCCGTTGTCGTAAAAATTCACCTGCGATTGTTCGAGGTCGGTGCAGTCCTTCAGGCTGATTCCCAGGCCCTGAATGGTGACGCTGGGGTCGAATTGAGTGGACATGATGGGATGCTGGCCCATGCGCGTGGTGAGCGCCTGGTTCGAATCGCCTCCCACCAGATCAATTTTGCGCTCATGAGGATGGAACACCAGGTACGTGGTCGTGTCCTTATTCACCGCGCCGGCGCGCGCGCGATCGCACAATTCCAGAACGTCGTTGACGGCTTTGCGCATCGGGCCTTCGCGCCGCATTTGTAAAAGGGAGGGAACAGCCATTGCCGCGCACAACCCGATGATGGCCACGACCACCATGATCTCCATGAGCGTAAAGGCGGCGGATCCATCGTCCGCGCGTGGCCGTTCGGATTTCATGAATGGATGTTCGAGATGAGCTTGAACAGCGGCAGGAAGATGCTCAAAAGCACAAAGCCCACCATCACCGCCATGCAGATGATCAAAACCGGTTCGATGAGCTGGGTCATCAATCGCAGGTTGGTGTCCAATTCGCTGTCGTAGGTGTCGGCCAGGTTATTCAACGCGCCGGGCACGTCGCCGGTTTCTTCGCCGATGCGGACCAGGTCCACCATCAATTGCGGAAAGACTTTGCAGTGCGCCAGCGGCTGGGCCAGGGTCTTGCCGTCCGTCACGGCTTCACGGGTTTCGGCGGTCGCCTCACGGATGATGATGTTGGGCATGACCTGTTCGGTGATGCGCAGGGCCGTGAGAACCGGCACACCGTTGTGCAGGAGCGTTCCCAATGTGCGGCAGAACTGGCCGAACAAATTCAATTTAATCACTTTGCCAACGACCGGTGCGTTCATTTTCCATTCGTCGATTTTCCTCTTGCCCGAAGCCGTGGCCTGAAAGCGATTGATCAAAACAATCACGAGAATGACCAGCATGATAAGCAGCCACCAATAGTTCTGAAAAATATTGCTGGCCGAAATGAGCATCCGGGTGGGAAGCGGCAGCACGACGCCGAAACCATTAAAAATCTCCACGAAGCGCGGCATAATGAACTTCATGAAAAAAATCACCAGGCAGATGCCCACGCTGATAACCATGGCGGGGTAAATGAGGGCGGAAGTAAACTTGCCCTGCACTTCGGCGAACCGTTGAAAATGCGCCGCCATGCGCCGCAACACTTCCACGAGCGAACCACTCTGCTCGCCCGAACGGACCATGTTGACGTAAAGGTCGGAAAAAACCCTGGGCTGTTTGGCCATGGCATCGGAAAGACTTCGGCCTTCCATCACTTCGGTTTTCAAATCGCGCGCAACTGAGGCGGGAATCCCTTTGGACTCCAAATGGACCATGCTGCTGAGCGCCATCACGAGCGTCATGCCTGAATTGAGCAAATTCGCCAATTGATGGGTAAAGGTCGCCAACTCCTGGAGTTTGGGTTTGCGGGCCTGTTGAAACTGCACGCGCAAGCCGGCGGGCAGCAAGTCTGTGAAGTTCGTCTTTTGGCCCGTTCGCCGCGCGCTGGTCTCCACGACCACGCCTTTCCCGGAGTCCACGGCCACGGGAAACAACCCAAGACGCTCAATTTGAGATACCGCCGCAGTCCGGTCGGCCACCTCTAGAACGCCTTCCACCACTTCGCCTGACCTGCGGCGCGCTCGATAAGAAAATTGCGGCATACTGTGTAATATTTAAAACCGTTGGAGAGTGAAAGTTGCTGAAAAAACGCTGGAACAGACAGGCATCGATAAAGCCCACTTCTTTATGCGGCTTTCCGCGTTTTTCCACATTCACCCTCACCCCTACCCTCTCCCCCAGGAGAGGGAGAATGGTCGTCCGGTTTTTTGGAAGTTCCGGCGAGGGAATAGCAACAACGCTGCAATTAGTGCCTCGTTTCGTCGAAAACAGTATTGTTCGTACTACCGGGCGATTCGCTGATGGGCAGATTTGGATTAACATCCCACGGATGGTCCGGCTGCACCCACGGATCGGTCTGCACATAGGTTGTGGGCGGGCGCGGCTCGATCCGCGGTCCGCTTTGAAGCGTCGCCGAACCCTTGGCCGTGACGCCCTCCTGCCGTACGCGAAATTGCTGATCGTTTGCAACGGCAGCCTGTGTGTTGGTATAGAACTTCACAGTGGGAACGACGACTCTATTGGTAAAGTTGTTGTCAGGCCATTCCCATGCCGTGGGAGGCCAGTTCATTTCACTGGAATCCTGGCAAAATGCGGCCACACCGCCTGATATCGCAGCCGTGACAAACAAGACAGCCATCACTTTATTCGTCGTTTTCATATACAGCATGGTTAATACATCGCGCATTTCATATCAAGCCGCAAGGTGGATACGTTGATACGTTGATACGTTAAAAAGTTGAAACGTTGAAACGTTGAAACGGGGCGGGCCTGGCGAGGGCGGAAAACTTTGAAGTTTTTGTTTCATTTCTTTTATGGTAAACTCCGCGCCTGTGAACCTCTCAATGCCCGCCGATCTCGCCGCCGGCCTAAACCATTCGGATCGCGCTTCGGCGATCGCCGATTTCTGGGGCGAACATAATCTATACTGCCCCAATTGCCTGTCAGGGGCTCTCCAACGCGCGGGCAGCCAGACCGGGAGTTTCTGCTGCCCTGACTGCGAATGCCAATTCCAGCTGAAAGGCCAGTCAACGCCTTTTGGCAAATCCATCGCCGCGGGCGAGTTTGACAGCGTAGCGCGCGCCCTGCGCAACGGCCGGCTGTCGGGCTATTTTTTTCTGCACTATGACGCAAGCACCTGGACCGTTCGCGATTTGCTCCTGGTGCCACTTGTGGCCGTACCGGCACCGGCAATTGCCAGACGCGCGGACCGCTCGCACTTCGTCCTGGACCAAATTCCGGCGGAGGCGCGAATTGCCATGATTACGACGATCAAATCAGCCAGCCCGGGCGGGACCGAGTGCATCATGATCTCGCGAGCGGAAGAAGTGCGCGAAAAATTCCGCCGACTCAAGCCGGCGGGGCGCAAACGCGCCCGTGTAGCGGCATAGTCATGAGCGTGGCGATTGGCAAGCGCTTGAACGCGCGGAGTCCGGCGCCGAGGAATTCTACGTCAAGAATGAGTATAGCGCGCGATTGCTGTTTGAAGATTATTGAGGTCGAACGGCTTGCAGATGAAGGAATCAACGCCACCCAGCGGGCAATCGGAAGACTGAAGCTTTTCAGGAAAAGCTGTCAGCATCACAATGGGCTGCTCGGGCGAAATGCGCTTGATGGCTTCGGCCAGTTTGTCGCCTTTCATCCTGGGCATCAGGTAATCCGTGAAAACCAGGTCAAATTTATTGGCCTCATACATGGCCAGGGCCTCAGCCCCATTTTGAGCCTGCTCCACAACGTAACCTTCCGCCTCGAGAAGAATTTGAACGCTCCGGCAGACCAACGGCTCATCGTCCACGATCAATATGTGTTTTTGTCGGCTGTGCATTCGTCACCGCGGAAAAGTTAGCATATCTTGGGCCATTTCAAGGCATTTGAGTGACGGAAGCCGCCCCATTGCCGCGGAATACCGTCAAACTATGAGGATTACGCATAAAGGCTGGCTCGCCGCGGATTCAATGTGTCCCGTTTTCCGTTTGCATCCGCCCGAATTCAAGACGAACATGGCGGGCCAATTAAGCCTCCCTTGCGCCGGATTGTTTACGGCCCAACGGTGAATATTGGTTTTTATGAACGTTAATGCTGAAGGTAAACCGCCGTCGCGCCCGCTTCGGCCGGGCTTTCAACTCGCGCTCTTGTTCGTGTTTGGCCTGGGCGTGGGTGTCCTGTTTGACCGCTGGGCGCTCAAGGCGTTTGTGCCTTCTGATGCGGTGGCTGATTTCCGCCTGATCGCACAGGCATGGAATACCATCGAACGATACTACGTGGCCCGCGGCGATATCAGCCAGGCGGCCCTCACTTACGGCGCCATCAACGGCATGGTGGACGCGCTCGGCGACACCGGTCACAGCACCTTTTTGAATCCGTCCATGGTGAAAGAACTTCATGTAACCGAGACGGGAAAACTTAAAGGGATCGGAGTGCAAGTCACCATGAATGCGCACCGGCAAGTCGTCATCCTGTCGCCCATGGACAATTCGCCCGCACAACGAGCGGGTGTGCGCCCGGGCGATATCATCATGAGCGTGGATGGCAAGGACATCGCGGGGTTGCCGCTGAACGAAGTCGTCCACCAGATTTCCGGGCCGGTCGGCACGTCGGTGGCCCTGGAACTACTTAACCCCAAAACCCAGCGCTTGCACAACGTCAACATTGTCCGCGCGGACATCACGATCAACGACGTCAGCTGGCGGCGCATCCCGGGAACCGAGGTTGCGGACGTGCGCATTGGCGCCTTTGACGATCACATGTCAGAAGACCTGCGCGCGGCCCTTCGGGAAATCCAGCAGCAAAAGCTAAAGGGATTAATCCTGGACCTGCGCAGCAATCCCGGCGGTGTGTTGGATGAAGCCGTGCGGGTGGCGAGTCAATTTATGCCTGGCGGAAACGTGTTGCTCGTGCGAAGCGCCCGGGGAACGATCACACCGATGGCTGTGGAACCCGGCGGTCTTGCGACGAATATGCCCATGGCCGTGCTCATCAATCGCGGCTCGGCCAGCGCGGCGGAAATTGTGGCCGGCGCCCTGGGCGCCACGCATCGGGCCGAGTTGATCGGCGAAACGACGTTTGGCACCGGCACCGTGCTGAATGAGTTTCCACTCTCGGGCGGTTCGGCGATGCTTCTGGCAGTGGATGAATGGCTCACTCCTGACGGCCAATCGTTCTGGCACAAAGGGATTTCGCCGCAAATCGAAGTGAGCCTGCCACAGGACGTACAACCGTTGCTGCCCGCCGCCATGGCCGGCATGACGCCGGAAGAATTGCAATCGTCGGACGATAAACAATTGTTGCGCGCACTGGAGCAGGTGAATCAATTGATCAAAAGCGGCGGCCAGAGTTAGAGCGCAGGTCGGCGCCAGCGTTCGGAGAAACTGCGTGTTACGTGTCGGGTGTTACGTCCCTATACTTGACGCAACACGTGCCTCCTCCATTTGACAAAGTTCTGTTCGCGTCTACTTTAAAAATTCCGGCTGAAAATTTTCTTTCAGCCCGCAAAAATAAAAACAAAGGAGTAAAAGGAGAACATTATGCAAACAACAACCATGCCAGACCCGCAAAAGGCCCGGGCCTATTTTGAAAACAAAGTCGCCTTCACAATGGGTCCCGTTGAATTGGTCCATATGCTGGAAGCGGGCAACGTCAACGTAGTGGACGTTCGCGAGCCGGAAGATTACGAAGAAGGGCACATACCGGGGGCCGTCAATCTGCCGCGCGGCACGTGGGAAAGTCCGAAGGGACTCGCGAAAGACAAAGTCAACGTGGTCTATTGCTACTCGCAGCAATGTCACCTGGCGGCCAATGCCTGCGTGGCCTTCGCCGAAAAAGGATTCCCGGTGATGGAACTGGAAGGTGGCTTCGACGTGTGGGAAAAACACGAATTACAAATCGAGACAGGCGCAGGCAGCGACGGGCAAGTGCGAAAAGCAGCCTGAACGCATTTACGATTTACGATTTACGATTGACGCGTCCTTCTGAAATTGGAAACGTTGCGTAAATCGTAAATCGGCAACAGGGCAGCTCTTGGTCAGGGTCGGAGAATACCTTATGCGATCAAGAGCGGCAGGTCGCTCGCAATTAATATGCCTGTGAGAATCAGGTACCAGCCTTTTTCGTGGCGGACAGCAGCAATGATCATGCTGGCAACGCCGACGAGTGAAAGCAGTAGCCCAGAGGCGCTCATAATTTTACTCGCATGACCCATGCGCGCGGTGTTGGGATCCTCCACGTAGCGAACATGTGTTTGAACGGCGTCCTGAACGCGGTGGGCCTTTAAAATCGATGCGCCTAAAGATTCGTCATATCCTGCGAAGTTAAGAAATAAAGCGACAAATCCGAACAGAACCGCCATCGGATAGAATATTGAGTTGGCACGAGGTCTCACATTTCGTCAGACGGTTAGAATAAAATAATGCAAGACTATGGTTTCTTTGTTCCACACTTCCAGCAGGAAGTAAACTGCGGCTCCAGTTTTTCTCCGCATTTTGGACAGGACCACGCGGTTCCCTGGGTTTGCGGTGAGAGCCAATCCTTTTTGATTTGAATCGCCTCAGCTTCGCGCGCGTCATCTTCGATCCACAGTTCCGGCATACATTCGCCCTGGGGAATCCCCCCGGCGAGCGTGGACGAAATCTCATTATTGATAAAGCACGCGATGCCCGTGTTATCAAGCATCGCCTTCAGCTCGCTCACGGCCACAAGGTCTGCGGAAGTGAAGATGAGTTTCATTGAAATTCCAGCGTCCGCAGATTTCGCCGATTTTGCAGATGAAGACGAGCAAAAAATCCGCCTCATCCGCGGATAAAAGTTTTCATCCTACCTGCTCGCATCCAACGGCCTGAGGAACCTGTGCGAGCGCGGGAGCCAATAGTCGTTTTTATCGACCGAAAACACAACGTCTGTCGCTTTACCCAAAATTCTATCGCGTGTGACCACGCCGTAATAACGCGAATCGAAACTGTTATCGCGATTATCGCCCATCATAAAATAGCTTCCTTGAGGCACATGAACCGGGCCAAAACTTCGTTTAGCGGGAATCCCCGGTATCGCCATGATGGCGTGGGAATGTCCCGGCAGATGTTCTGTGGCAAAGAGGTTGTGTTCCTGTTCGGCATCCGGCAATTGAATGGAAATCTCAGCACTCAACGGCGCGTAATTGACGGCCTTGTCGTTGATAAATAGTTGTTCCTTGCGCAGTTCGACGGTATCGCCGGGCAATCCAATGACCCGCTTGACCAGCCGGGTGCCGTCGTAAGGAGAGTAAAACACCACAATATCTCCACGCCGCGGGTTGGACCATTGCGCCAAATGCCAGGTGGTGAAGGGGACCTTCAGGTCATAGGCGAGTTTGTTTACGTAGATCCGGTCACCCTCAATAATCGTCGGATTCATGGAGCCGGACGGCACATCATTCCAATCCGCCAGCGACGAGCGAACGGAAAAGAGAACGACGGCGACAATCAGAAGGGGACGGATTTCCTTGCGCCAATATTGGCCAAACCGGGAACGGAGCGTTTCGGTCTTCATAATAGGCATAAGACAGGGCAGGGCGCCGATTGTTCAAGGGAAATTTTCAATCAACGGACCAGGTCGCGGGACGACAGGTTTCCAAACCGATGAACCCATTGCGGCCGTGCGACTTGCCGATTTGGAAATCGGCGATACAGCAGGTTTGGAAACCTGCGGTACAGTTTTCTCTTTTCCCATGATCACTTTTTGACCCGTTTTACGCACTGTTGATTGAACGGACAATTAACACGATAAACTTATGAAAAAGACAAATTTAGCATTAACAACGGGCATGACCCTGTTCGTCGCTTTGGCGGCGGCGACGGCCCTCAAATGTCAATCAACTGAAATTCCGGACTCGTATTTCGAACCCGATACCGCGGCATTGCACCAGGCGCCGGGCGGCCTGGCCGTTCTGCGCCCGACGCACTTTTCCGATTCATACGCCAAGGTGCGTCATTATCACGAAAACGATTCTCTGGCACGCACGGTCGGTCGTGACGTTACCTTGCAGCAAGCCATCGCCGAGGCTTACGATTGCGCTCCGGCCCGGGTCGTCCTGCCGGCCGATGCGCCGCAGGATCGATATGATTTTCTGGTGACGAAGCCGGGCCACGTGCGAGAACAATTGCGGCGCCTCATTCAAAACGAACTGCATCTCACCGCCCATCGTGAGACGCAGGATACAGACGTATTTATTTTGGCAGTCAGTGACCCGGATTTGCCCGGCCTGACCGTCAGCTCAGCCGACGAATCGGAAGACATCAATTACAAAGACGGAAAGCTCTATTTCACACACAAATCTGTCAGCACAATAGCGGATGGCGTTTCGCTGGGATTGAACACGCCTGTCCTGGATCAAACCGGCCTGACAAACGCGTATGACTTTACGCTCAATTGGAACGGAGACGTGGAGAAGAAGATGGAAAACGGCCAATTTAGCCTGGACGGAACGCGCAATGCGCTGACGCATTGGGGATTTTCCCTCGAATCCACCAATACTCCAATGGACATGTATATAGTGACAAAAACACAATAGACATCCACAGTTGCAATGGCCTCTTATTTAGCACATTATCCGTCTGACTCAAAAAAAGGACCTGCGAAACAACCACCTTCATGAGTGCATCCTCCAATCGTGAAGAAGAAATCTTCGAAGCCGCATTGAAATTGCCGGAAGGCGATCGGGCGGCTTACGTGGACAGCGCGTGCGGCGGCGAAGCGGCCGTCCGCACACGCGTGATGGAGTTGCTGAAGGCACACGCCGCCGCCGGCGGTTTCATGAAAGAGCCGGCCGTCCCGGAGCGAAAAACAATTGTGGTGTCCCCGCCTCCGGACGAAAAACCGGGAGACAAAATCGGGCGTTACAAATTGCTCCAGCAAATCGGCGAAGGCGGATGCGGGGTGGTCTATATGGCCGAGCAGGAGGAACCGGTCCGGCGCCGCGCGGCGCTCAAAGTCATCAAGCTGGGCATGGACACAAAAAGTGTGGTCGCCCGCTTCGAGGCTGAACGCCAGGCACTGGCGATGATGGACCACCCCAATATCGCGAAGGTCCTGGACGCCGGCGCCACGGAAACCGGCCGCCCCTTTTTTGTCATGGAATTGGTCCGCGGCATCAAAATCACCGATTACTGCGACCAAAATAGATTGTCCACCACCGAACGGCTCGGGTTGTTTATCCAGGTTTGCAACGCCATCCAGCATGCGCATCAAAAGGGAATCATTCATCGCGACATCAAACCCTCGAACATTCTCGTGACATTGCACGACGGTGTGCCGGTGCCGAAGGTCATCGACTTTGGCATCGCCAAAGCGACACAGGGACGTTTGACGGACCAGACTTTGTTCACCGCTTTCGAGCAATTCATCGGCACTCCGGCGTATATGAGTCCCGAGCAGGCGGAGATGAGCGGGCTGGACATCGACACGCGCAGCGACATCTATGCGCTGGGTGTTTTATTGTATGAATTGCTAACAGGGGCACCGCCGTTTGATCCAAAAGAGCTTTTGCAGGCTGGTCTGGATGAGTTGCGGCGCACGATTCGCGAAAAAGAACCGCCCAAGCCTTCAACACGTTTGAGCACGATGCTGGATGCCGACCTTACCGCCGTTGCCCAACGCCGGCAATCCGACGCGCCCAAGCTGATCCATTCATTGCGCGGGGACCTCGATTGGATTGTCATCAAGTCACTCGAAAAAGACCGCACCCGCCGCTACGAAACTGCGAACGGCATGGCGATGGATATTCAGCGTTACCTGACTAACGAACCCATTGTGGCGCGGCCGCCGAGCTCGATTTATCGTTTCCAGAAATTAGTGCGCCGGAACCGGACGATCTTTGCCGCGGTCAGTGTGGGCGCAACGGCGTTGATCATTGGGCTGATCGTGTCGGCGTATCTATTTGTCCAGGAACGGATGGCGCTCAAACGCGCCGTGGCAGCGGAAGGCGTGGAGAGACAATTGCGGGAACAGGCCGAAGCGGCGGCAGATAGCGGCCGCTTAATCCTAAAGGCTGAATTATTATTGATGCGCGAAGATTACGACGCGTCGGAAAGGATCATCGATACGATTCCGCCGCACGCGACGCTGGTACCATTCTATAACGTATTCGGCAGCGTGCATGCGCGGATGGCCCAATGGCCCCAATCCCTGACTAATTGGGAATTGGTCGTTCGATGCGCGCCGGAAGACCATGTGGGTTACCAGGAACTTGGCCCGGTGCTTCTTCAAACGGGTAATGCCGATGGCTACAGCGCGTTGCGCACGCAAATCCTCAAACAGTTTGAGGATACGACCGATCCGCGTACGGCCGGATTCATGGTTAAAACGTGCCTGCTTCTCCCGGCAAGTGACAGCGAAATGAAAACGATTTCCAGGATGGCCGACGTGGCCGTCAGCGGCAGCACCAACGACTCGGACTGGGGATTTGAACTGTTCGACAAAGGGCTGGCCGAGTATCGGCTCGGCCATTATTCCAAAGCGCGGCAATTCATGCGGAGGGCTGATCCGCTGGACATCGGGCCATTTTGCCGGACGGAAGTATATCTGGTCAGGGCGATGGCGGAGGCGCGGCTCAAGCGGACGGATGACTCCAAGGAATCGTTCCGCGACGCCATTGATAAAGTGAAAACGGAGCTGATTCAGCGCGGCGGCCTTGACTCTTACCGCTGGGACGATTGGATCATTATTCAAATTTTAATGCGCGAAGCGGAAACAACATTATCGGCCGGGACAGTTTCTGCGCAAACCGCCGCTGAACTTTCAAAGGAATTCGGCTGGCAACAAGAACCGCAGGACTTAACACACTGATATGAACCTGTTATATCATTGGCTCTTTCCGTGTGCCTGGTGGTCATTCGTCGCGTATTGGTTGATTTCGGCATTCTGGGTCAGGAAAACCAAATTCATCGAATCGTTCCTGGCAAGAATGACGCATTTTTGGGTGGGTACCCTGGCGCTTTTGATTTTCGCTTTCCGCGGCTTTCTCCCCGCGCCGATGAATTGGCAACTTTGGCCGCAGAATAGGCTCAGCTTTTGGACCGGCGCAGCCGTGATGCTGGCGGGCCTGGGCTTTGCGGTCTGGGCGCGCATTCATCTCGGACGGTTCTGGAGCGGCGCCATCACATTAAAGGAAGGCCACCGACTGATTCGCAGTGGCCCGTATCAATACGTCCGCAACCCGATTTACACAGGAATTCTCTCGGGCGCCGCCGGCACGGCTATCGCGCTTGGGCAAGTCAGCGGTTTGATTGCGCTCGTAATCCTGTGGGCCGTTTATTCCTGGAAGATCCACCGTGAGCAACGCCTGTTGGCGGGGGAATTTGGTGAGGAATATGCGGTCTATTGCCGGCAGGTTCCATCGCTCATACCATTGAAATTCCGCTCGCGCCCATGAGCATGGAACTCTTCCATTTCACGCTATTACTCCACATCGCCAGTGGCACGATTGCCCTGCTGATTGCGCCGCTGGCGATGATAACAGTCAAGGGTGGATTGTGGCATCGCCGGTGGGGGAAGATTTATTTCTGGGCGATGGCCGGCGTGGCAATCACCGCTACCGTGATGTGTTTTATAAGAAGCGGCGTGTTTTTGTTTCTCATCGCGATTTTCAGCTTCTACCTTGCCCTGACCGGTTACACCGTCTTGCACCGAAAAAAGCCGGAAGACCGGCCCGGGTTATTGAACTGGTCTGCTGCACTAGCCATGTTGTTGGCGGGAATTGCGCTCGTTGCAACTGGCGAGCTGGATACGAGTCTTGGAAAAGAACGCTGGCTCCGAATGGTTTTTGGCTCGTTTGGTTTACTATTAGGCGGTATGGATGTCTGGCGTTTCTTCAAGCCATCCCAATCAACTCGCGCATGGTGGTTTGAGCATATGGGCCGGTTCCTGGGGGCTTATATCGCAACCGTCACCGCCTTCTCCGTTGTCAATTTCCAGTTTCTGCCATACCTCTGGCGCTGGTTTTGGCCGACGGCGATTGGCGTCCCGTTAATTTTTGTTTGGCAGGCGTATTATCGAAGAAAAATGAACCGTGAACCGCGTATGGCAGTAAGCCAGCCATGAGCGACGTCACCCGTATCCTGCAATCCATGGAATCCGGCGATCAACGCGCTGCTGAGGATTTGCTGCCGCTGGTTTATGAAGAATTGCGGAAACTGGCAGCGTCAAAAATGGCAAAGGAGCAGCCCAACCAAACTCTTCAACCCACGGCCCTGGTCCACGAGGCATGGCTGCGCCTGACTGGAAATGATCATGTAAAATGGAATGGCCGCGCTCATTTTTTCGGCGCGGCCGCGGAGGCCATGCGACGGATTCTGATCGACAACGCCCGCCGCAAACAGGCGGTGCGCCACGGTGGCAACAAACAACGTGTCGACGTAGACGAAATTGAAATCGCCGCCCCTGCCAAAGAGGAGGAGATGCTCGCCATCAATGAAGCGTTGGAAGGATTGGGAACAGTGGACAAATCAAAAGCCGAGCTGGTCAAACTCCACTATTTCGTTGGATTGACAATGGAAGAATGCGCCGGCGTCCTCGACATCTCAGTTCCTACCGCCCGGCGCTGGTGGAATTATGCGCGCGCGTGGTTGTATCAGAAGATCCAAAGTGGCTAAATCAGTAAATCTTGAGTGAAGAAAGGCATCCGCCGAAATGTTTAACGTGCCAGCCAACTGTCCAACGCCCTATGTTATTGCCGGGGTAATCGTCACCGTCATCGGCTGGCCGGTTACCGCCTGGTTCGCTTACCGATCCGGTTCGCACTCGCAACGAATTCGAATCGAATGGGAGGCGCAACAGGCGAAACAGTCTTTGAAGAGAAAGTTTATGGATTCGCTCAATCGATTTAAGACAAACGTCTCCGTTTCCGAAAACCCGGATAGCTGGGTCGATTATTTCAAGGACAACGTCGCGCAACTCATCTCTGACTATCAAACGATTGGACTGGATCTGAAATGGAAAGAGAAAAAGAAGATGGATGAGGCCATGAACAGCATTAAAAGATTTGCCGCCATGAATGAGGACGAAATTCGTGCCGCGTGCCGGACCGACACCGAACTGTTTGACGCCCTGAAAAAGTTTCCGGAAGCATAAGGAGCAGCGGGCAATCAAATCGTTTCAAAATCCATCTTTACCCTGGCGAATCATGGAATTAAATTTTTAGCAACGGCCTCTTCAAAATTGCAATCTGGCCGAGGAATCTGGCTGATGCAGGAAATCTTTGAAATAATAAAAAAATACAGGTCTCTTATTTTTGGCGGCCTCGGGATCGTTATTTTCCTGGCTATATTGGATCCGGCTGTAGAATTCGTTTCGAATATTTTCGAGTCTGAAAAGAAGCCCGTCGTCCAGACCGATCCCGATTGGCAGCGCTTCACGAACATTCAATGTGGTTTTACAGTCTCTTTTCCTTCCCCGCCGTTTGCACATCGTGATCCCTTGAACAATGATCCGCGTGTGATCTTTTATAAGCAGTTCGTATCAGTCCTGGGAAGCAACCAGGTCTTTATGGTGGCGACCTTGCTGAGTTCCTTGACCAACCAATTAACAACGAAACAATCTGCGCTTTTGTTGGATAAAACCATGGCCGGAGCAATGCAAAACGGCGATACATTAATTTATCGCCGGGAAATTACCGACGGAACCAATCCGGGCAGGGAATTTGAATTTGAAAAGCCTGACAAAACTTTTCTGAAGATGCGTTATTTTAGAGCGGGACGTTATTTCCAAACTCTAATGGTCTCTGAACCACCGGATGGCAAGGACTCGACGAATGCGGAATATTTTTTCAATTCGTTTTCTCTGCTGAGGAAATAGTGCGGTTTGGGCGGCGCGGCAACGCCGCCCTACCACAAACAAAAAAGGCGTCCAGCTTGCGCCGGACGCCTTTGCGTAGATCGTTTTCCTTAAGCCAGGAGCGGGTTCTCCACTGGAGCCGCCGCTTCTTCCGCGGGTTGCTCAGCCTCGGGTTCATCGGGAACTTCCACGAGTGCCTTCAGATGCACTTTGCGGTGGTGATCAAAGCCGGTACCCGCCGGGATGATATGGCCCATGATGACGTTTTCCTTGAAGCCGCGCAACGTGTCGATTTTGGACCGGGTTGCCGCCTCGGTGAGGACGCGGGTTGTGTCCTGGAAGGACGCCGCGCTCAGGAAGCTGTCGGTCTCGAGCGATGCTTTCGTGATGCCCAGCAGCACCGGCGAAGCTTCAGCGGGTTTACCGCCCATTTTCTCGACGCGCTCATTCTCGGCTTCGAAGTCCAGCTTATCGGCCTGTTCGCCCCAGAGGAACGAAGTGTCGCCCGGCTCGGTGACGCGCACCTTGCGCAACATCTGGCGCACGATGATTTCAATGTGCTTGTCGTTGATCGTCACGCCCTGGAGACGATAGACTTCCTGCACTTCACCCACGAGGTGCTCCTGCAATTCCTGCGGCCCGAGGACTTCCAAAATTTCGTGCGGGTCCATGGGACCTTCAGTCAATTGCTGGCCTTTCTTCACGACGTCGCCCTTGAAGACGATGACGTGTTTGCCGATGGGGATGAGATGTTCTTCCTCGGTGCCGGTCACCGGGTCTTTGATGAGAATCGTGCGCTTGCCGCGAACGCTCGGGCCGAAATCAACGATGCCGTCGATCTTCGAGATTTCCGCGGCGTCTTTGGGACGGCGCGCTTCGAACAGTTCCGCCACACGCGGCAGACCGCCGGTGATGTCCTTGGTTTTGGACATCTTGCGCGGCGACTTGGCCAACAGCGAACCGGCGACGATTTTATCGGTTTCGTTCACGACAATATGCGCGCCGCTCGGAATCGGATAATTCGCCACCACTTCGCCTTCATCATCGCTAATGATGATTTGCGGGTGCAAATCCTCCTTGTGTTCGATGATGACCATGGCTTCCTGGCCGGTAGTTTCGTCCATTTCCTGCTTCATGGTGACGCCCTCGATGATGTCGTGGAATTTCACCTTGCCGGCTTTTTCGGACAAAATCGGGACGTTGTACGGGTCCCATTGGACGAACGTATCGCCCTTCTTGACCTTTTGGCCGTCCTTGAACGAGATGACCGCGCCGATGAC
>DASXFM010000209.1:0-2541 GCA_036489615.1 Verrucomicrobiia bacterium
ATCGTTGTTTTTGATCTCGGCAAAGTCCTCGTGGATTTCGATTATTCGATCGCCGCCAAAAAAGTGGCCGTCCGCAGTGCCAGGCATATCGACAACCTTCACGCCGTTTTGGGGGGTTCACCCATCCTGTTACAGCTTGAATCTGGTGAACTCACCCGCGCCCAATTCTTTTCCGAAATCCAAAAGCTGACCGGGTTCAGTGGCAGTGCGGATGAATTTTTAGGCTATTTCGCCGACATCTTTTTCGCCATGCCGCCAATGATCGAACTGCATGCCGGCTTGCGAAAAAAGAAGATTCCCACTTATATTTTCTCAAATACCAATGACATCGCCATCGAACATGTCCGTCGCAAATTCCCATTTTTTAGCAACTTTGACGGCTATATTTTGTCCTACGAAGTCGGCGCGATGAAGCCCCACACGAAGATTTATGAGGCGCTGGAAAAGCTGAGCGGGCGGCGCGGCGCGGATATTTTCTACATTGATGACCGGATTGAAAACGTTGAGGCCGGCGCGGCGCGGGGCTGGCAAATGGTTCTGCATGAAACCCCTGAAAAGACGCGTGTTGCCCTGGAGAAATTCCTGTCCGCGAAGATATAATTTGGCCTTTTTTATGCTCACAAAAACCAGTCGTAAGATGAATGTAGCCGTTCTAGTCGCCGGTGGTCGTGGTGCCCGCATGGGCAAGGATAAACTGTTTCTTCGTGTGGCCGGCAAGCCCGTCGTCGCCCATACCTGGGGCCAGTTTGATAAAGCCAAAATCGTTGATGAAATCATCATCGTCGTCCGTGCTGGCATGGAAAGGAAATATCAGGCCCTCGCCAAAAAATATGAATTTCAGAAGAAATTCCAGATCGTGGTTGGTGGTGTGGAACGCCAGGACTCCGTCTGGAACGGCTTGCAGGCCGCGCCGGAAGGAACGGAAATCGTACTCATCCATGATGCCGCTCGTCCGTGTGTCGGCGCCGAATTGATCGCCGCCACCATCCGGCACGCGGAAGAAACCGGCGCCGCCGTAGCGGCTCATCCGGTGACCGATACCATCAAGGAATCCGCCGATGGCCGATTGATCCAACAGACCCTCGACCGTTCGAAGCTTTGGGCCATGGAAACGCCACAAACGTTTCGCATTGATGTCATTCGACGCGCCATTGCTGCGGCCCGGGCTCAAAGAATCCTTTTTACTGATGATACCGCCGCCTGCGAATTGATTAGCCAGCCCGTACGTCTGGTCTCCAGCATCGCGCCCAATCCTAAAGTCACTGTGCCGGGTGATTTGCCGATTGTGGAAACGCTGCTAAAGAAAGCATAGCCGCTGCACTGGCAAGACAGGACGATGGCATAGGTGTTAGAGCTTTAATTTCCCAAAACCTTTGTATCTCCGCTTTTTTATGGTAAAATCTGCCAGATGAAACGGCGTTTGATTTATGGGTTGGTCATGACCCTTTTAGTCCTGAATTTGATTTTGGGCGCGCGCGTGTATCTGTATTCGGCCCATGCGGCAGAGCAAAAAGATTCCGCCTACAACAACCTCGAGCTTTTCACTGATGTCCTCGAAAAAGTCCGTACGGAATACGTGGACGGCACCAACACGACTTACCGCGACCTGGTTTATTCCGCACTCAAAGGAATGGTCGGTTCGCTGGACCCGCACAGTGAATTTTTAGACCCCAGCGACTACCAGGAATTGCAAGATGACACCGAAGGACAATTCGGCGGTCTCGGCCTGGTTGTCCAGATGAAGGACGGTTATGTGACGGTTGTTTCTCCCATGGACGATTCACCGGGGCTGCGCGCCGGCATTTTGCCCGGCGACCGCATCATGAAAATCGACGGCAAAAGTGCTAAGAAAATGCCGCTCGAAATTGCTGTGAAATCTTTGCGGGGTGAGCCGGGCACGGAGGTCACCGTGACGATTGCCCGCCCGTCCAGCGGTGTGACGCAGGATATCACACTTAAACGTGCCATCATTGTTACCGGCATGGTTAAAGACATCAATGACAAGACTGAATTTCCCCTGGGTGCCGATCAAATCGGTTATATCCGCATCTCTGAATTTGGCGATGACACGGGCGAAGAGCTTGAAAAGGCGCTGGATAAGTTGAAAGCGCATGGCATGAAAGGGTTGATCCTCGATTTGCGCGGAAATCCTGGAGGCCTTTTGGATGAAGCGGTGGAAGTCTGCCAGAAATTTTTGCCACGCGGGCAGTTGGTCGTTTCCACGGAAGGTCGCGACCCACACGAAAATTCCGTCCGCCGCGCGGAAGGCCGCGGCGATGAATTGAAAGGGGAGCCGATCGTCGTCCTCGTCAATTTCGGCAGCGCCAGCGCGGCGGAAATCGTGACCGGTTGTCTGCAGGATTTGCATCGCGCCGTTGTGCTTGGTGAAAAGACTTTCGGCAAAGGCTCCGTGCAGAGCATCTTTCCGTTCGACGATGGCTCGGCGCTCAAATTGACGACCGCCAAATATTATACCCCCAGCCATCGCGTCATTCATGAGCACGGCATCACGCCGGACATTTATGTGCCCATGACCGATGA
>DASXFM010000254.1:0-3176 GCA_036489615.1 Verrucomicrobiia bacterium
GAATTCAACCGCCACATACCTTGTGAACACTTCAATCGCTCCCTTCACCGCCGCGTACACCGCAACGCCGGCGGGATAAGCGAAGCGTGTCAGGCCGGACGAAATGAAGACGACATGCCCGCCGTCAGCCATCATGGGCAACAATTTCTGTGTGAGAAAAAATACGCCCTTCAGGTGTACATTGACCAGGTCGTCGAATTGTCCCTCGGTGACGTCTTTAATCTGGATACGCTGCGCGTTCCCGGCATTGTTGATCAGATAATCAAAAGTCTTTTGCTTCCATTCATTTTCTAAAGTGTTGGAAACTTGTGCGGCGAAATCGTCGAATGATTTGGTCCTGGCGACGTCGAGTTGGAGCGCCGCGGCTTTTCCGCCGTTTGCTTTAATTTCGGACACAACCGCCTCAGCTTCCTGGGCGTGAATGCGGTAGGTCAAAATGACTCCCACTCCTCGTTTCGCCAGGTTCAGCGCCGTGCTTTTGCCGATTCCGCGATTTCCACCTGTGATCATTGCGATTTTCATAATATCCTCTCTTGTTTCACATCGTTTCGGGGCGATATTCTGTTGCCCCAATATGGCAGATCTTTTATGAATCTGCTAAACGGAGATAATCTCCGTTTGTTAAATTAGCGGAGACTGTCTCCGTTTGCAAGAATTTTTTATGGCTAAAAAACAATCGAAGCCCGCCGTGCGGAAACCGCGCACCGATGCGCAACGGAATCGACAGCGCATTCTGGACGTGGCGAAAGAGGCGTTTACCCGGTCGGGCGCAAATGCCAGCCTGGATGACATCGCCAAACAGGCCGGCGTGGGCCCGGGAACTTTGTATCGTCATTTCCCGCGGCGCGACGCGCTGCTGGAGGCGGTTTACCGCAGCGAGGTGGAAAAATTGGCCGCCGCTGAGAAGCAATTCACCTGGGATTTGCCGCCGGTCGAAGCCTTGCGGGCCTGGATGCTGTTGTTCGTCGATTATATCGCCGCAAAGCAAATCATCGCCCCGGCGCTGAATACGCTGGTCGGTGGCCACTCGAAAGTCTTCGAATCTTCCTATGGTCAGATCTGGGAAGCGATTCGTGCCCTGGTGAAGCGCGCAGTCAAAAACGGCGATATCCGTCCGGACCTCGACCCCATCGATTTTCTTCGCGCCCTCATCGGCGTCGCCAACGTGGGAACGAGCCCGGACTGGAAGCGAAGCGCCACGAGACTAGTGGATATCCTGATAATGGGATCGCGTCCGATTAAGTAGGCGGGACTCCCAACTGTTTGCGAAGCAGCAAATTGAAAGCCCTGGAAGGGCGGACGATAGCAGCCAGGGGTTGACCCCGAAAGCTTTCGGGGGACCACCCCTGGGAGGAAGGGGAAAAACGGGGCCGCCATTTGCGAAGTTGCGCGATAGCGCGCGTCTGATCTGCGGCTTTTCCTTCGCTTCCCCATCCGTTTCAATCACAATAACAAAGCGACACAACGCTCATGAGCAAAAGGAACCAAATCAGGCTCGTCATGTTGATTCCAGCTTTTATTGTTGGCAATCTCATCGTCCACTCGATTTCCTTTTCCTTGGTAAGCTTCGTACTCGCTCAGGATTCAAGCCAGACGCAAGCGCTCATCCTTCGGGAGCTTTCTCATGGGGTTGTACAGTACCGATACAACATCGGGGGTCAGCAATACACCGGGCAAAGTCAGCCGAGCCGGGAACAATGGGATGACGCTAAAGTTGGATCGAACATCACTGCCATTTATTGCCCTCACCATCCTTCGTGGTCTTCCTTGAAAGACCCCATTTTCTCGCCGGTCCAATTGCTTTTGCCTGCCATCGCGCTTGTATTTGAGTTTTTCTTCGTTGCGACAATTATAAATCCTAAAGGGAAATATGCGTTACAGTTGGGTCTGAAGGAATATGAATAAGTGGCCTCTCGCAGGTTACAGTACGCCGTAAGCGTTCGCCCACCCGTACGCGCCGCGATTACCTTCCAAATATCAATATTTTAAATATAGACATTCTCTCCTCGTGAAGGCCCTTCGTTTCCTGCCTCAAGATTTTCAAAATCCCCAATAAAATCGGGCCTAATCTGCTCAAATTTTGGCTTCGTTTCTCGTTTCCCCGCCTATACCCAAAAAAAAGGAAACGAGAGGTACGGCAGGCGTCCCCGCCTGCCGGTTCTGCGCGTATCCTTGGGCGCATTTACTGCCTGAAAAATTTCTGTATTTCCCGAATCACTTCGATGAACCGGTCCACTTCCTCGCGTGTGTTGTAAAAATAGAAACTTGCGCGCGCCGTGGATTCCACGCCGAGCTTGTGCATGAGCGGTTGCGTGCAGTGATGCCCGCCGCGCAATGCCACACCGGCCTGGTCGGCGAGGGTGACGACGTCATGCGCATGCACATCCTTAAGGAGGAAGCTAACTAAGCCGGCCCGGCTATCGGAATTCAATTTCGGGCCGAATAGGCGAATACCGTCGAGTTCCGCCAATTTGCCATACGTGTAGTTGGCAAGGTCGCGGTCATGGTCCCAGATATTTTGCCGGCCAATGGCATCCAGATAATCCATGGCCGCGCTCAATCCAATCGGGCCGGAGATATCCGGCGTGCCGGCTTCGAACCGATGGGGCGCGTTCTTAAATTCCGTTTTGTCGTACCCGACGCTCAAAATCATTTCGCCTCCGCCCTGGTACGGCGGCATCGCATCGAGCAATTCCTGCCGGCCATACAGGACGCCAACGCCGGTAGGCCCGCAAATTTTGTGGCCGGAAAAGGCAAAAAAATCGCAGCCGATGGCCTGGACGTCGACCGGCAAATGCCCGGCACTTTGCGCGCCATCGACGACGGTGACGATGCCGCGTTTGCGCGCGCGGGCACACAGTTCGGCCACGGGATTGAGCGTGCCGAGCGAATTCGAGATGTGGACCATCGAAAAGATTTTGACGCGTGGCGTCAGCAACGAATCGAGTTTGGACAGGTCCAGCAGGCCGTCGTCGCCCGTGATGGGCACATAGGCGACTTGCGCACCGGTGCGTTGCGCCATCAATTGCCAGGGTACCAGGTTGCTGTGATGCTCCATTTCGGTGAGGAGAATCACATCGCCGGCTTGGAGATTTTTTCCACCCCAGGAATTGGCCACCAAATTGATGCCTTCGGTCGTACCCCGGGTGAAGACGATTTCGTCCGCGCTTTTTGCG
>DASXFM010000279.1:0-10041 GCA_036489615.1 Verrucomicrobiia bacterium
CGCTTCCTTTTCCGTGACGCGCCCGGACTTGACCAGGTTAAACAGTGATTGATTGAACGAAATCATCCCGTCGTCCCCGCCGGTTTCGATGGCGGCTGAAAGTTTGTCGAGCCGGTTTTCTTCGATCAATTTTCTCACGAGAGGCGAGTTCAGCAAAATCTCGAGGGCGGGCGTCATTTTACCATCCACCGTGCCCACCATGCGCTGGCAAACGACACCGCGCAACGTTCCCGCCAGCTGGCGGCGCACTTGCTCGCGTTCCTCCGCTTTGAAAAAGTCCATGATACGGGTGACCGATAGCGCCGCTGTGGTCGTATGAAGCGTGGACACGACCAGGTGACCTGTGTCCGCCGCGCTCATGGCCGCCGTGAAACTGATGTCGTCGCGCATTTCACCCACCATGATGATGTCCGGGTCCTGCCGCAAAACGTGCTTGAGCGCATGGTGAAACGACACAGTGTCCAGGCCGATTTCCCGTTGCTCGATCACTGACTGGTTGTCTTCAAAGGCAAATTCCACCGGGTCTTCCAGGGTAATAATGTGCTTTTTAAAATTGCCATTGATGTGCTCGATCATCGCGGCCAGGGTCGTGGATTTTCCCGAGCCGGTGGAACCGGCCACCAGAACAATGCCGCGGGGCGCTTCGGCGATTTTTTTGATCTGCGGCAGAAGGCCCAATTCCTCAAAACTTGGCACGTGGTTCTTCACGTAACGCATGGCCAGGCACCATTGATTGCGTTGCTGGAATAGATTGGTTCGAAACCGTCCAATCTCGGGCACAAAATACGAAAAATCGACCTCCCGCTCTTCATCCAGGCGTTTTTTCAGATGCGATGGCGTGATCGTTTCCACCACCTTGTTCATCCATTCCGAACTCGGAAACGGGGCATCCACGGCAATGAGCTCACGGTTGATGCGGAAAATGACCGGCGTCCCAATTTTTAAATGGATGTCCGATGCGTTGCCATCGACGGCGGTTTTTAAAATCTTGTGAAACAATTCCATATTCGACGGACAATCATAACCGATTTCACCCCAAATGCCAGCCGCGAAAAATTGGAGGTAGAGTACGGAGGCCGTTGTTCCGTTTCAGCGCCAACGGCGCGTTTCATGCCAGCCTCGGGCAACGCCCGGGCAACACCCCAGGATCCATGCCCCAAAACACCCCCACAATCCATCAATTCATCAATCCCCTGACCGCCTTCACCGCCGCCTCAATATTCTCCAATTTCGACTCCGGCGGCACACCGTGACCAAGATTAAAAATATGCCCGGGTCGGCCGCGCATTTCTTCGAGAATCCGCCGCGTTTCCGCCACGACTCGATCCGGAGTGGCCGTCAACAGTGCAGGTTCCAGGTTGCCTTGAATTCCTACGGTCGGCGGCAGCGCTTTTCGCACATCCGAGAGCCGGACGGAAGAATCAATTCCCAGCACGTTCGCTCCGGTTGCCAGGAGCGTGTTCCAATCGTGGTAATCTTTTGAAAATACAATGACCGGGACCGTGCCGCCGAGCGCGGAAATGATCTCCTTTATCCACTGCGCCGAAGCTTGCTGAAAATCTTTTGTCGGCAACAGGCCCCCCAGGCTGTCGAAGATTTGCACGGCGTCCGCGCCGGCGGCAATTTGCATTTGCAGTAATTTCGTCACGGCAGCGGTCAATGTTTTCATCAGGCGCGAAAAGAGCGCGGGCTGGGCCGAAAAAAGAGCTTTCGCGCGGGTAAAGTCCTTCGCGCTGCCGCCTTCAAGCATGAAATTGGCCAGTGTCCAGGGTGAACCGGCAAAACCGATCAGCGCGGTCTCTCCGGCCAGTTCCTTCTTCAAAAGTTCGATCGCGCGCGGAACGTAGTCCAATTTTTGTTCCATGGCTGCGACGTCCAGGGCGGCGACGTCGTCGTCGTTGCTTAGCGTAAAATCCATTTGAATGCCCCCGGTTTCCCGGAATCGATATCCCTGGCCAAGCCCTTCGGCCACGACAAGGATATCGCTGAATAAAATGGCTGCGTCGAAGCCGAATCTGCGGATGGGCTGAAGCGTTACCTCGGCAGCCAGGGCGGGTGTCCGGACCAGTTCCAGGAAATCGTGTTTTGCCTTGAGCTGGCGGTATTCCGGCAAGGCCCGGCCCGCCTGCCGCATGAGCCAGACTGGAGGATGGTCGACTACACGGCAATGGCAGGCATCCAGGAATCGTTGGCGTTTTGTCATTTTCTCCCGGAAATTAACGTCAAAATACGCCCGAAGCGAGGCGGAATCACCGGCCACCCCGTTTCAATGAATTCAAAAAAACGCGCAACTTTGGGCGTTCGCCGGTTATTAATTTCCTGATGAACAACGATCCGTTTCAGGACGCTCAGAGACAGTTGCGGGAATTGCTTTCCCGGCTGCCGGATGCGCCGGTAGCGTCTAATTTTACTGCGCGCGTGTTGCAGGCGATTGAAGCCGAGGATATGCGCCGCTCGCGATGGGGCGTTCTGGGATGGAATTGGCGCGTTTTTTTTCCCCGCGTCACCGTGACCGTGGCAACGGCAGGCATCGTCGCTATAGCCCTGTATCAGCACGACCTTTCCGCTCAGCGGCAAAGGCTCGGCCACGACGTTTACGTCGTCGCTTCCCAGCCCATGCCCAGCGTCGAGGCGCTGAAAAATTTTGATGCCATCCAGCGCATGGGCCAGGCCGCCCGGTCCGATGACGAGTTGCTGGCGCTTGCTTCCGACATGAAATGAACCGTTTCCGTCAAGGGGGATGGCTGGTTCTGATTCCGGCGGCGGCGCTTTTCGTCTCTTCAGCCGCCGCGCAAGACGCCACCAATTCGACGGCTTTTCCCATATCCGCGGCGGCGGCCATTATGCCGCCTCTGGCGTCTCCGACGCCGTCGCCGGTGGATTATTTTCGCAAGCTGCTGGCGATGTCGCCGGAGCAGCTTCATGGTACCCTCGCTCAAAAATCGCCCAAAGTTCGCGCGCGGATCCTTGCCAAGGTGAACGAATACGCCGCGCTGGACCCGGACGACCGTGAACTGCGCTTGCGCGCGACCGAATTGCGCTGGTATTTGATGCCGGTTCTGCAGGCCCCTCCTGATCAACGGACCACTCAAGTGTCGCTCGTACCGGCGGATTTCCGCGATCTCGTCGAGTCCCGCCTGATGGAATGGGAGATTTTGCCTCCAACGCTGCAACAGGAATTCCTGGATAATCAGCATATCGCCGGCTACTTCGCCGGATTGAACACGACCAATAATAATTCTGAAACCTCGGCGCCCAGCGATGCTGAGCAGTCGCGCTGGAATGGCTATTCGGAAACTGAACGGCAGGCGATGGTTGCCGAATTCAACGACTTTTATAATCTTTCGCCCGGGGAAAAACAGAAGGCGCTCGGGGAATTGACCGATACCGAGCGCAAGCAGATGCAAGCGACGTTGCAGACGTTTGGCAAATTGCCCGCGAGCCAGCGGGCCGAGTGCATTCACGCCTTTGGCAAATTTGAGGACATGAGCCGGGAAGAACGGACTGAATTTCTGAAAAACGCCCAACGCTGGTCAAAAATGACCGTGGGCGAGCGGCAAGCCTGGCGCGATCTCGTGGCCCATGTGCCGCAGTGGCCGCCATTGCCAACGGAAGCCATCATGCCGCCTCTGCCGCCCGGCATCATTCCTCCCGCGTTGCCGCCCATGCCTGCGCCTGCTCCGCCGAACATGCGCGTGGTGGCTACGACCAACCACAGTTAATTTGCGCGCGTTTCCGGGTTTTCAATTGGTTGAAATCGGGTAAAATGTTTTTGTGGATCCGATTGCATTTCATTTTGGGCCCGTGACCATCCATTGGTATGGGGTCATGATCGCGCTGGCCTTTCTGGCCGGGCTTTGGACGGCTACCCTCCGCGCACGGCGCGAAAAAATTCCGGCGGAACAAATCGCCGACGTCGTCTTGTGGCTGATGGTCGGGTCCATCCTGGGCGCGCGCTTCGTTTATGTGACCACATATTGGCACGAGGAATTTGCCGGACAGCCCATTACGGAGATTTTTGCGGTTTGGCACGGGGGGCTGGTCTATTACGGCGGGCTGATCGGTGGCATCGCCGGCGGGTTTGTCTATATTGTTTGGAAGAAAATGCCCGTTTGGAAAACCGCCGATGTCCTGGCGCCCAGCATTGCGCTGGGAAGTTTCTTTGGCCGCATGGGTTGCCTGCTCAATGGCTGTTGCTACGGGCGCCCCACGGATTTGCCCTGGGCTATTACTTTTACCAATCCGCTGGCCCACGATCTCTCCGGCACGCCATTAAATGTGCCGTTGCATCCCACGGAAATCTATGACGGCGTGCTGAATCTGGCGCTCTACGCTTTCCTCGCTTGGCTTTTTCGGCGGAAAAAATTCGACGGCCAAATCTTCGCGACATACTTGATCTGCTACTCCATTCTGCGCTCAGTGGTCGAACATTATCGCGGCGATTATACCGTCCTCCACTATCATTTGGGGCTGACCCCCGCGCAATGGATTAGCGTCCCGATGTTTATCGTCGGCCTCGCGCTCGCTGCGATTCTCTCGCGCCGCACCGAACCAAGGCAGACGTAAGGCAAAGCCAACGGCCGATCACTTTTTGAATTACCAAATGCGTTCGGTTGCTGTTCGCGCAACATACCTTTGGACCGCACTCGATGAATACTCCGCATTCCGCGTTCCGCATTCCGCAATCGGCGATGCCCCCCATCTTCCTCGCCGGCGCCACCGCCGTCGGCAAATCTGAAATCGCTCTCGCGCTGGCCGCGAAAATCGGTGGCGAAATCATCTCCGTAGATTCGATGCAGGTTTATCGCGGGCTGGACATTGGCACCGCCAAACCCGATGCCGCGACACAGAAAAGAATCCCGCACCATTTGACTGATGTGTGCGATTTAACCGAAGCTTTCGACGCCGCGAAATTCGTTGAATTGGCGAACCGGGCCGTCGCCGAAATCCGCTCCCGCAATAAGATCCCCATCTTCTGCGGAGGCACTGGACTTTATTTTAAGGCGTTTTTGGAGGGAATTGGGGACGCGCCGCCGGACCCCAAATTGCGGGCTGAACTGGAAGCCGCACCGCTCGCCGGACTCGTGGAAGAATTGCGCGAGCGCGACCCGGACTCTTACGAGAAAATTGACCGGCAAAACCCTCGCCGCGTCATTCGCGCCCTGGAGATCATTCGGACAACCGGCAAACCCGTCGCCGCATCCCAGGCGGATTGGGCACGTACCATCCCCCGTGTGCCTCGCACCGCACTTACGCTCTTTCTGCGTTCCACCGGCGATTTGTCTCAGCGCATTAATTCCCGCGTGGACCACATGTTTCAACGCGGCCTCGTGGAGGAAACTCGCGAACTGCTCAAACACGGCCTCGCTGAAAATCGGACGGCCATGCAGGCGATCGGCTATCGCCAGGTCGTCGAGCACCTGCGCGGTGACCGCGGCTTGGCTGAAACGATTGAACTTATAAAAATCCGCACGCGCCAGTTTGCCAAACGGCAACTCACCTGGTTTCGCCGCCACGCCGATTGCAAAAAAATCGAACTGAAGCCGGCGGATACGGTGGATGGAATTTTGGAACGCTTGATCCCCTGAAGTTTTATTCGCGCATCGCGCAGATTTCGCAGATGAAATCTTGCAGACTACAATCTGCGCAATCTTCGGATGCTGTTGGTAATCGCGCTTGCGTCTTGGAGTGCGGTGGCAACCCCGAATGCTTTCGGGGGACACCGCTTTCTGCGGCACGGCGTTACATCGAACTGGCTTGTCCCAGCCAATGCGAAAGCGGTGTCACCGCCACCGCACTCCAGGACCATGCGGCGGTTCGGACGGCCCTTGAAGTTATTCAATCAAGCGCGTCGCGTTTTCCGCAACAGATCTTCTCCCGGGATATCGCCATCCCAGGTTCCCGCGCGGGCGCGAATGTGTTCCACGATTTCCTTGCGGACAAATTTTATCACAGCCCCGCTCAGAACTTTAGAGGGAGTCGTGCCAGCAGCGCGCGCCTTGGTCCGAAATTCCTGCGCCAAAGCTTTTGGCAAGCGAATGGTGATCGTCTCCGTCACACTCGCCATAACCTTTTTGACCTTCTTTGAAGGTGTTGATTCAACTCTTTTAAAATCTTTTTTTGCCGGCAAAATATGTCCGGTTCATTCTAACGGCCCGGTTTCTTTGGCGTTACTTCCAACTCCGCCTTATTCTTTGCAATATTCCCCGCCGGCAAAACTCCCCGCCAAAAAACGTTCGGATAAATTACCGCGCCGCGTCCGACAACACTGCCCGGGTTCAATACCGCATTGCAGCCGATCTCCGTGCCGTCACCCAGCAACGCTCCAAACTTGCGCAGGCCCGTGTCAAACGGTTTGCCGTCCATGGTCACTGTGATGTTGCCCGAAAAAAGTTTGATGTTTGAGATTTTTACGCCCGCGCCCAGATGCGCCTTATGGCCGAGAATCGAATCGCCGATGTAGTTGAAATGCGGTGCGCCGGCCTTATTAAACAGGAGCGAATTTTTAAGTTCCGTCGAATTGCCCACGACGCAGCCGTCGCCGAGAATCACGTTTTCGCGCAGGTAGGCATTATGGCGAATGTGGCAATTACGTCCGATAATCGCCGGCCCTTTGATCATCACGCCATCCTCGACTACCGTGCCTTCGCCGATGAAAACCTTGTCCCCGATGTACGCCACGCCTTCGCATTTGTTGTGAAGTTCCGGTTTTAAATTCGCGGCGATGTAACTTTCAATTTTCTTCAGCGCCTGCCATGCAAACTCGCAACCATCAAAGAGGACGGCGTGCTCCGTTTGGGCAAGATCAAACAAATCCGCTGGCTTGAACATGCGCGGAAATTACGCGAAATGCGCACGCCGGAAAAGGCAATTCACTGGTTCACAAATTCTGACGCCATATTCGTCTCTTCAATCGTTACCGTCGTCATTGCGCCGGGACTGATGGTCACCGGCTCCGAAGGCCCGTCGGACCAGCCGCCGTGGCCCATATTGTCGTGAAACGGATAGAGAACCATGACCCTAAAATTTCCGGGAGGCGCCTGGGCAAAGGCGAAATGGCCGGCATGGTCGGTTTTGGTCTGAAAAGCAAAGACATCAAACGAAATCATTTCCGAGTCTTCATGTTTGTACTTGAGCGAAAGGGTGGATGCGGGGGCGGGCTTGCCATTAATCAAATAAATCCCCTCCAGCCGGCCCCACGGACGGAGTTGAATCACCGGATTGGCGGCTAATTCCGCCGGCGTCGCCTCGCCGTACCCTTGCGGACTGGTGGCAATAATACGTGCGATGGTTTGGTCCGGAGGCAAGGCGAAATGCCCCGCGCTATCGGTCATGAGAAGCGAGCCGCCGGACTGAACATTTTCACGCGATAAACCGCCCGGAACCAGTGACAATCGCGTGCCTGGCGACGCCAAACCGATATCGGCATTGGCAGCTCGTTCATTGTTGGGTGAAAGAACGGTGACTTCCGTTGACACTGCGGGAGTGAGCCTCAACTCAAACCGAACGCTCCGTTCTGACGCTTTGATCACGCGCGAGACGTAAGGAGCATAACCGTCAGCTTCAAACTTGAATACGAACTCAGGATCTTTGTCTCCGCCGTAAACCGGCGGTTCATCCCAGGTATATTGAAAAGAGCCGCCGGCGAAGCTCAACCAATAGCGATCAATCGTGCTCCAGGAGATATTGGTGGTCTGAGTGATAGGGTCGTAATTGGGATTGCCTGCGACGATTCGGAAATGAGGTACGGGCTGTCCGGTCGCGGCATCGCTCACCGTACCTGAAATAGTCAGGCCATGCTGAAGGGTGGCGACGTGTTCTGTACCATCAGCCCGGCATTGATAGTCCCCGCCTCTCATGTATCCGTCCGCCGAAACTGTAAACTTCAATTCTCCATCAGGAGCTTCAGCCCATTGCAGACGGCCTTGCGCATCCGTTTGTCTTTGAAAATCGATCTGGGGCGGGGCAGGTTCTTTGGAATCTACGGGACCGTTCTGGAACGTATCGAGCCAGACATCGGCGCGGGGCACAGGATTTCCGTCTTCATCCACAACGCGCAATTTCAGGAGCTTTCCGGGATGAAGAATCAATTCGAACGGTTCGGCATTGTCTGTAAGGTTGACATCGAGTGTGGCTGCGGCAAAACCTTTGGCCTGCGCCGTGATGACATTGGTTCCCGGTACGCAGCCGGCTATGGAAAACGTTCCATCGGCGCGGCTTTTTCCATTTCGTGAGCCGCCCATGCTCGCCTTCCCTACCAGCACTTTGGCATTCGGAACCGCATTTCCGTCCGGATCTTTCACGGCGCCCTGCACGACAACGGCCCGCCCCAGCTTGAATACATACGTTTCCGTAAGCATTTGAGACAGCAAATCCGCTTGTTGGCCGGGTGTCACCAGCATCGTTCCCACAAAATCCGGGTGGCTGGCGCTCCCGTAAATTGTTTTGAGCGTCTCCTTGCCGAGACGATTAATCTCCCAGCGGCCTTGCGAATCCGATTTCGCGGTAATCCAGAATGGCCAGCCAAAATCGTCGTTTTGCGGGCGTGTTTGCAGCCCTGGATCGGGATTGTTGTTGAAACCCACCTCCGCCCCGGCCACCGGGTTGCCGTCAGGACCGAGTACCGTCCCGCCAATCGGAACCGCCCGCGCCACGCGCAGTGTATATTGTGCGGGGATCTGCTCGCCATGATCCACGTGCCAGTCCAGGAGCGTATCAGCGAAGCCGTCTCTCTCGCTGACGAGCGATAATTCCGTCGTATGATCCGGGATCGGAACTTTACAGGTACCGAGCCGCGTGGCGTAAAGGGGCTTCTTGTGTTTAACGTCTCCCTTTATCCAAAGCCAATAATCAAACTCCACGTCTGGAATCGGTTTTCCGCTATCCGCGGCCGCAACATTGATCATCAATACCCGGCCTGCCGCCTCTGTGGTGTTGGCTTTAACAGGCGCAGTGGTCCTGGCTAATTGGTTCGAAGCGGGTGGCCCATTGGGCGCGCCGGCTGCGGCGACACTAATTGTGTTTGTTTGATGATCTTGCGTTTCTAATGTCGATGAATGTCGCCGGGTCAACCAGAAGGCCGCGACGATTATGATGCCTCCCAGCAGGACTTTAAACGCAGCCGATTCCGAAAGCTTTGCCAGCATCGGGATGAGCCCGCCACCCGCCGCCGCGCCGGCCAGCGCGAATTTAGCCGCTTTGGCCGCCAGGCCAGCCGGCGCCGCATTAAGCACCCGGCCCGCCAATAGGGCCGACAAAAGAACCACGCTCAGCGTCACCCCTCGTTCGGTCAGGAGCGAACGCAATTTCTCGATTGCCCGGCTGACGCGCTTTTGCGCTGCGTCATCGCTGATGCCCAGGGCGTTGCCGACGGACCGAAAATCGCGCCGCTCAAAGAATCGCAGCAGTATCGCCTGTCGATCCGGTGGTTCGAGTCGCTCGATCGTGTCATCCAGCAGGGATTCCAATTGTTGCCAAAGGCTGTCAGGTGATTCTGAGATTGCGTTCATTTGTACGGCTTCCTGTTCGCGAATCTGACGGCGCTGTTCGCTCCGGACCGTGTTGGACGCGATGAAACCCGTATGCCGGTGCAGCCAGCCGCCCAGGTACTCGAGTTTCCGAAGCGTCCGCGCCTTAAGGGCCAGGTCGGCGAAAACGCGTTGTGTGACATCCTCGGCCAGGCTGGCGTCCCCGCCTACTCGCCGGACGGCTGTGGAATAGACGAAGTCAACGTATCGCTCGACCAATTCACGAAAAGCCGCCTCGTCCCCGTGCTCGGCATAATTTCGGAGCAGTTTGATGCTGTCGGTCAGATTCATATCACCAATAAGAAACCGCAGAACTTCCAAATCCGACAACCAGGACGAATTTGAGTCAAGCAAAGAAGTGTGCGCACTCAATATCCGAATCCGGTGGCTAATGACGATTGCCGAAAAAGAGGGCGTTCCTTCACGGCGTTGGATTTGGTTTCTGACTCCAGGCAGGACATTGCCGAAATTTCTGACCGACCCGAACGCCAAAGATGAACGGCAATACAGTTTT